>CAZXRT010000157.1:0-5563 GCA_964642535.1 uncultured Methanospirillum sp. | reverse complement strand
TCCAGAACCTAGACCATGTCATCTCCACCCAGCCATGGTGGCTGTTTGATTATGACAATAATTCAGCCATCAATCTGAATGATGTAGTGACCCTGTTTACCGCTGTATCGGATTGAGAAGGTCAGGGATTCCGGGTACGTCCCGCTCCTGCAGGACTTTTTGAAAACCGGAATTTTCCCCTCGGAACCACGATCTCAAACCGTGCACCGGTTCCTTCATTTCCGGTCTCCTGGATTCTGATATCAGTAATACCCAGAATCTCGCGTGAGAAAAATAAGCTGATACCTTTCTTTTCTCCGGCATACTCCTCGAATATTTTCTCTTTCTGGTTCTCTGGAATACCCCTGCCGTCATCCTCATAGATGATCATGACCTCTTCAGCAGATCGGGTATACCTGACAGAGAAGGAGGAGACATCTCCGCCATGGGTGAAAGTGTTTGAGACAAGAGTTACAAAGACCTTCTCAAGGAGGGGATCTGCATAGATCTCAAGACCGGCAAGGTCGAGAGATCGGGAGAGATGGGAGATCTCCAGGTGAGAGATTGCATACAGGAAAACCTGCTCTGCATTCTGCCACTCTGCCGGTTTCAGACCCATGTCCTGGTAATCCCTGGCAAAACCCAGGGCCTTGTCAATCTGCCGGATCGTCTCTTTTTCCCTCTCTATCCAGGCAATCATGGCAGGATCAGTCACCATGTCACGGCTGAGATCGATGTAGCCGGCCAGGACGTACACGCTGCTCCTGATATCATTGAAAGTCAGCCGGTTGAGAAGGTTGAGCTTTTTTCGTGCCTGAAGGAGAGCGGATTCAACCTGTTTCTTCCCGGTAATATCGATGAGGGCTGCAAGGCTGCGGCGGGTTCCGGGAATCATGGTGACAGTTGCAATCACCGTGAGAAGATCGCCGTTCCTGCTTTTAAAATTGAATTCATACGTATCAGGGATATCCCGGTCATCTTTACGCCGGTTTTGATGATATGCAATCATCCGATCCATCTCGTCAGAATCAGCAATGAAGGAGGTCCAGCTCTTCTTTCCTTCGACTTCTTCCTTGGAATATCCCCACATCTGTTCAAGTTTATGGTTGATTATCGCGATGGTCATATCTTCTTCAATGACCAGGATTGCATTGCCGTTTTTTTCAAAGATCGTCCGGTACAGCTCCTCACTCATTTTCAGCTGTTCCTGAACCCGGGATACTTCTCCGAGCTGCAGGGCAAGATCTGCGTATACCCCCTTGAGTTCATCACGCATCCGCGAGAGGGACCGGGAGAGCACCCCGACCTCGTCATTCCTCTCTCCGTGGGAGATCGGAATATCCCACTTTCCTGAGCCGAGCAGTCGGGCGGTGACGGTCATATCCTCAAGAGGATCGACCAGCCTGCGTGACATGAAATACCCGACTCCTCCGGCAATCACCACACAGCTGATCAGGATGACAATCAGATACTGCATCATCTGCCTGACACCGGCAAATGCGATGGATTCAGGCATTTCGGCAATTACCGCCCAGTCAGTTCCACGAACCGGTGAAAACGCACCAATCACCGGATCACCCAGAAATCCCCGGTACCGGTGTACTTGCCCGTTTTTTCCGGAATCTGAAATGAATGCGGAGACCGGAGGAATCCGGCTCATATCCTCATTATACCGGTTCAGAACCTCGGAGATATCCTGGTAGGCGATGAACCTGCCACTTCTGTCAACAAAATATGCATATCCTGCAAGATCCGTGTCCACTGTTGCGATCTTCTGCCAGAGTCCGACACAATTTACCTCCGCACTCAGAACCCCGCTGATCACGTCCTGATCTGTCCGGAGAGGGAGCGAGATCCTCATTGAAAGAAGGCCGCTTTGCGGTGGAATATAGATCTCACTGATGGAGACCTCCCCGGATCGTGCCACGAGATAGGAGTTGTCTGAGACATTACGTTGCAGTTCACCGGGAAGATACGTATGAAACCGTGAAACACGGGTCAGTTCATTTCCGGACATATCATACACAGTCAGCTCACTAAAGAGCGGCCGGGTGGTGACCATTAACTCAAGCAGGGCATAGTACTGCTGTTCAGGGGTAAGAGTATCAAGATTCCAGCTCTCTTCAAAGACTTCCAACCGGTTTACCGTATTATCGATAAAATCAGAGATCAAAACAGAGATCGTTTCTGCATTTATAGTCTGCAGTTGCTGGGCACTCTCCTGCTCTGTCTCATAGGCAATCCAGATCAGGAAGGATCCGACGAGAAGGATAGAGAGGAGGACCAGGATGATGGTGGTCAGACTCAGTCTGGTTGCCAGGCTTTCTCTCCAGGGTATCCGGTCTGAATCCGTTGTCATCGTTATCATCCAGAAGGGGTAAAGGGCTGGCAGACAGGGGCAGCGGCATATTCCTCAGGCCATACCGGGACAAGCCGCCGGCCCTGGATCTGGGCCATGATGAGCTGGGTATACACATTCTGTCCTGACTCATCAAACCGGATCCCTTCCCCGGGAAGGACCATATGCTCTTCCCGTGTCATGTTCGTGGCTGCAAGGGCATCGCGTACCTTCTCACGGTCAGCAGAACCTGCCCGTTCCAGGGCATCTCTGAGCACCATGACTGCCTGGTAGGAATACGCACTGTCTCCGGTGATATTGCTCTGAAACCGGGCATAATATCGATCATTCAGGCTCTTTCCCTCCGGCGTGTGGATAGAATATTCAGAGAGAGTCAGGGTTCCTTCTGCCAGCGGGCCGAGTTCGTCGATATACCGGGAGGTCACGGTGCCACCTGCTGTATCAATAAAAGGTATGGCAGACCCTATCCGGACCAGTTCTCTCCTGATAAGGATACTGTCCCTCAAATACGTGGTTGCAAGGATGATATCAGGATCTGCAGATAATACCCGGGAGATCTCTTCTCTCATGTCCGTAACCTGTGCAGCATCATACGGCACTTCGATCACCGGCTCGAGGCCTGCCCTGATGAGTGCTGCCCGCTGGCCAAACACGGCGGCTGTTCCAAACCCGGAATTTTCATGGAGCAGGGCAACCCGTTGCACTGGAGTTGCAGTCCGGTTGTGAAGATCCTGGAGGAATCGAACCTGATTCTGGCCGTAATATTCTGCCTTGGGCATGATCCTGAACAGATAACGAAATCCCCGCTCGGTGATGACATCGGCGATACCAGGATTTACCAGGAAAGGAGTTTTTAACCGTTCTGATACCTCTGTTGCTGGAATCGTGACACTACTTGCATACACCCCGATGATGGCACACACTCCTTCCTGGCTGATAAGCCGCTCAGTCTCGACTACACCGGCTTCAGGGGTACCCCTGGTATCACCCATCACCACCTCAAGCTCTGCTCCCCGCAGGGCCTTGATCCCACCTTCTTCATTGATCTCCCAAATGGCAAGGAGGGTTCCGTTCACACAGTCTCTTCCAAAACCGGCAGAATCACCGGTCAGGGGATAGAGGACTCCGATTTTTACTCTGTCAGGCGGATTGAAGGCTTCAGAATCCATGCATCCGCTCACCACGATGAAAAGGAGCAGGAGAAGGAATATTGCAGATCTGAATCCCGGAATCCGTCTTTTTTCAAAATCCATTCCACTATCTCCGGAGATACCCTGATTAATGAAATAGATGAGCTGATTACTAAAAAATATTCGCCTTTACATCCGTTACTGGAGAAAAGGTCTGACCCAGGTGCCTGAGAGAGTTGGAATGGATGAATTATCTTTCCCTCCTGACTCCATCAGCCCGGCATAGCGGGTACAGCTCAAAAAGATGGATGATCTCCGAAATTCCCGGGCCGTTCTGCTGACCGGCCCTGAATCAGTCTTTTATGGGCCTCTGAGAGTTTCATCCAGTCTAGGAGAATTGCGAACCTTCTAATTTATCGGGATTGAACCATCACTCAGAGAAATGTCGGTCAGTCAGGTGACCGCCTTTCCCTGTGCAGGAACCCATATCCATGACATCCATTATTGAATCACGGGAACTGACAAAGACGTATGGCGACCTCATCGCAGTAAACAGGGTCTCATTGTCAGTTGAGAAGGGATCCCTGTTCGGTCTGCTGGGCCCGAACGGGTCGGGAAAAACCACGATGATTAAGATGCTCACCGGACAGATACGGCCGGATTCAGGTTCAGCAACAGTCATCGGCCATGATATTCCGTCCGACTGTGTCGGTGTCAGGCGGGACATCGGCATCATCCCTGAGCAGGAAACACCCCCCAGCTTCCTGACTTCCCGTGAATACCTGGACTTTGTCGGGGAGATCCGCAGGATTCCTGATATCAGGGAGCGATCTGACTGGTGGTTCGATTTTCTCGACTTTGCGGATAAAAAAGATGTCCTGTGCAAAGATCTCTCCCGGGGAACCAGGCAGAAACTGATGCTTGTCCAGGCATTCATCCACCAGCCGTCTCTGGCCCTGATTGACGAGCCGCTCATCAATTTTGATCCCATCATGCAACGCAGGGTCAAGGATTACCTGGTCTCCTATGTGAAAGAGGGAAACACCATCTTCTATTCAACCCATATTCTCCCGGTTGCCGAAGAGATCTGTACCCATTTTGCGATCCTGCACAAGGGAAACCTGCTCTACTGCGGAAATGGAGAAGAGATTCATCAGAAAGATCTCCATCTGGATGAGTTTTTCCTCAATCTTGTCGGAGCCTGATTCATGGCAGGTCTTTTCTGGTACATGATGAAGGAAGAGTGGAGGGTCCACTCGACCATGTTCGGAAGTGTCAGTTTTGCCCTGTTTCCCGTGATGATCGGAGCAATCGCTTTCATGGGATCATTTCTTCTCCCTCTGATCAGGACGGCCCTTCCACCAGGAAACCTCGTCCTCCTGCTCCATTCCAACTATCTTCTCCTCGGGTTCATGGTCGGAGCATTCGGACTGCTCGGAAACGAAGCAATGAACAGGAGGTTTGGCCAGGCGAGCCTGCTTGCTTATGCAGCCCGAAGCCTGCCACTCTCTGACCGGTACATCTTCACCATCTTTGTCATCAAGGACACCTGTTACTACTTCCTCCTCTGGGTTCTTCCCTTCGGACTTGGGTTCCTTGGTGCATCTCCCTTTATCGGGATTCCCATTCAGGTCCCGGCACTTCTCACGGTCTCACTGACCCTGTCATTTTTAACCGGGCTTTCGGCGGTATTCTTCCTCTCCAGCCTGTATGGACGGTCCCGGGCGGCTCTGACAGCATCTTTGATTCTCTGTACACTCCTGGGATCAGGGTATTACCTGATGACCGGTAAGAACCCGGTATACCTCTTTCCTTCAATCAGCCTGACCCATGGTTTTTCCTGGGAGATCCTTGCCCTGTCCACAACCCTCATCATCGTCCTGCTTGTCATCTCACTTCTCCTCTTTGTCCCTGAATATGCATCATCTTCAAAGAGGCATCAGCCGATGATGCGAAAACTGACGGGATGGTTCTCGTTCTTCCCCACTCCATCTCTGGTAGCCAAAGACATGATCGACCTGTATCGGAGCGGAAGTGCCATCGGACAGACTCTCTTCTCATTCCTCATCCCTCTGGTGGTGATCTGGTTCTTCCT
>CAZXRT010000156.1:0-5575 GCA_964642535.1 uncultured Methanospirillum sp. | reverse complement strand
ACGACCGGGTTCTTCCCATCACGGAACCATCCCGGACCTGTTCAGTAACGATTATATCAACTTTTTCCCCGATGAGAGCCTGTCTGCGGTTCTGCAGGATCTGGTAGGCAGCCCGGATCAACTCCCGCGACCGATTTTTCCTGATCCGGTCAGGCATCTCTCCCGTCCGCGATGCAGTACTGCCCGGCCGGTATGAATACCGGGTGACGTTCACCATCTCCGGCTCAAGCAGGCTCATAAGCCGGACCGATTCCTGAAATTCGGCCTCACCCTCTCCAGGAAACCCGACGATAAAATCGGTTGCAATCGCCACACCGGGATCAACCTTTCTGAATTGATCAACCTGTGCAAGATATTGTGCAACCGTATATCCGCGGTTCATGAGGGAAAGGATTGAATCTGCCCCTGACTGGACCGGGAGGTGGATGAATGAGAAGAAATGCTCATTCATGAGGGCCTGTGCCACATCACCGGCAACCGGAGCCAGGGTTGCCGGGTTCATCATCCCCAGCCTGACGGAAAAATCTCCTTCAAGATCTCCGATACCCGTGAGAAGGTCAGGAAGAGACGGCGAGCCCGAGTCATATCCGTATGCACTCAGGTCCTGACCGGTGAGCCGTATCTCTACCGCCCCTCCGGCAACTGCTCTTTCGATCTCTTTCAGGATCTCTTCCCGGGGAATACTTCGGATCCGGCCTCTGGCAAGGCGGGTGATACAGAACCTGCATGCTCCCAGGCATCCCGAGCCCGTCTGCACCACGGCCACCGGCCCGGAAGAGTCGGAGCAGGGGCGATCCGGTGCAAATCCTGTCTCTGTGGGAAGCAGAACACGGACATCCGGGAAGGCAGCAAGCAGGCTCCGTCTCGCTGCCGGAAGGCATCCGGTGATCCAGACCTCTTTGCCTGTCGCCCCAAGGCTTTGAAGGAGCCGTACCATCCTGCGTTCAGTCTTCTCAATAACGATGCAGGAGTTCACGAACACCACGTCCGCATCATCGGGGCAGGTAACGATCTGCGATCCTGAAGCGGTAAGAATACTGCGGATTCGTGCTGAATCACCCTCGTTGTATGTACATCCGAAGGTCAGGATGCAGACATTCCTCCCTTTCAGAGTGCTTGCCCATGACGGACTGAAACGACCGGGTGATTCAGATGACATTGCCGTAGGTATCTGTATCAGGAACAGATAGGAACAGCGGTAATCGGGTCAGGAAGGCAAAGATGTTAAATTCTGTTCGGCAAATATGTAGGCAATGGTCAGAATTGGGCTTCTTGGGTGTGGCAATGTCGGAAAGATCATTGCGATGCACCAGGAGGGTTTTGAGGTCGTTGCGCTGTTTGATCAAATGCCTGACCATGCACAGGACCTTGCCCGCCTGACCGGATCCACTGCGTACTCAGATTTCAACGATTTTCTCAGTGCAGACTACGATATTTGTGTGGAAGCTGCCTCAATCGCGGCCGTCAGGGCATATGCACTCATGATCGTTGAGCGGGGAATGGAGCTGGTAATTCTGAGTGTCGGAGCCCTTGCTGACAAGGCATTTCGATCACACCTTGTCGAGGTTGCCAGAGAGAAACGAACCCGGGTCCATATTCCCAGCGGTGCAATTATGGGTCTTGATAACCTGAAGGTCGGGCAGATCAGTCACATCGACAGTATCCTGCTGAGAACCACAAAAAGTCCGGAGAGCCTCGGCCTTACGGCAACCACCCGCACACTGGCTTTCAGGGGAAAAGCAAATGAATGTGTCAAGCAGTTCCCCAAAAATATCAATGTCTCGGTAGCGATTGCCCTGGCCAGTGAACATGAAGTTGACGTGGAGTTATGGGCTGATCCGGCAGTCGATAAAAATATCCATGAAATTTTTGTGAAAGGAGCATTTGGGGACATCTACACCAGGATAACCAACCTCCCGTCTCCGGACAATCCCGCAACCAGTTACCTGGCAGCCCTGTCAGTCCTGTCCCTGCTGAAAAATATTAACAGCCCGCTGGTGATAGGAGCATGACAGGATGTGATCTCAATGAACGGATTGATCATCTCAAAAAAGAACTGAACGCAGTCATTCTCGCCCACAATTACCAGTCACCAGGTATCCACGCGGTTGCAGATATCATCGGGGACAGCCTGGAACTGGCCCTTGCAGCCCGGGAGAGTGCCGCTGATACTCTCATCGTCTGCGGCGTCATGTTCATGGCAGAGACTGCCAAGATCCTCAATCCCGGCAAAAGGGTCCTCATACCGGTTCCTGAGGCCGGATGTCCGCTTGCCGGATTTCTCACCCCTGACCTGATCGCCAGCAGGCGACAGTTGATTCCTGATGCACCTGTTGTGATATACATCAACAGCACGGCAGCATGCAAGGCAGCAGCAGACATCGTCTGCACATCAGGAAATGCCGTCACCATTGTCAGATCACTACCACAACGCCGGATTCTTTTCGGCCCTGACAGAAATCTTGCAGGGTATGTCAGGGAGCAGGTTCCGGACAAGGAGATCATCACCATCCCGGATGAAGGGCACTGTTACGTGCACCAGTCCTTTACCATTGATGATATCAGGAAGGCACGTGGACAGGGAGGGGTGATCATCGCTCATCCCGAATGCCCTGAAGAGGTCAGACACGGCGCTGATTTCGTGGCTTCAACAGGCCGGATGATCCCGATCATCAGGGACGGGGAGAGTAACGTATGGCATATCTTCACCGAGGAGGGGATGGTGAAGAGACTGCAGAGCCTCTTTCCGGACCGGATTTTTTACCATCCCGGTGCCATCTGCAGGGACATGAGGATCACAACGACAGATGATCTGCTTTCCTGTATGGAGAATAGAACCGGAGAAGTTCAGATCCCTGCCTCAATCGCATCTTCTGCCCGCCGGTCGCTTGACCGGATGCTGGACGTGAGATGATGTCCCGGCTTCCGGTCATCCCTGTCAGCACCCTCGTTGCATACGTTCAGGAAGATGCCCCCTTTGGTGACGTCACCTCCGAGACCGTCGTTCCCCCCGGGTCATGTAACGCGGTGATTATCGCCCGGGAGAAACTCGTTCTTGCCGGACTATCTGAGATATCTGCACTTTTCACCCATTATGGTGTTCAAACCCGGTCATCATATCATGACGGGGATCTGCTGGAAAAAGAGACCGTGATACTTTCCCTCTCCGGGCCGGCACACGCCATCCTCCTTGTGGAACGGACCGCCCTCAACCTGCTGGGACGGATGAGTGGGATCGCCACCCGGACACGGGAGATCTGCGAGATGGTTGCTGAGATCGATCCTGACTGCCGGATTGCAGCAACCAGGAAAACCGCCCCGGGATTGCGTCTGGCAGACAAGAAAGCTGCTATGATCGGAGGGGCAGATCCACACCGGTTCTCACTCTCTGATGCAGTCCTGATCAAAGATACCCACCGTGCCCTCGTTCCCCTTGGTGAAGCTGTCAGAAGAGCCCGCGAACGCGGGGTATACTACCTGATTGAAGCAGAAGCAGAATCCTGTCAGGATGCCATGGAGGCAGTTATGGCAGGGGCCGATATCATCCTTCTCGATAACATGGCACCTGGGATGATCAGGCAGACCCTTGACACCCTGAAGACAGCAGGACTCAGGGAGAAGGTTATCGTTGAACTGTCCGGAGGGATATCACCCGAGACCATCAGGGAATATGCCGGCCTTGGTGCCGATCGCATCAGTCTCGGAATGCTGACCCACACGGTCAGGAATGCAGATTTTTCCCTCGAGATTTCTCCACAATCCTGAAATCTTTCCCCTCTGAGACAACGATCTCCCTCTTTCCTTTCCATGTCTGGACGATCCCAAGGATTGCGACCCGATCTCCCGGATCAGGGATACTTATGTCTGATGCCACCGGGATGAAGACCTGAATACCGATGATATCCAGGATGATACTGCTTCCCTCTCCGACCCGGCTCACCTTCTGGACAGTTCCTTCATGGGAAACAAGGGTCCCGTCCGGAAGATCCGGGGAAAATGGCTGGGAGAATGATTCTTTTCCTAGCGTTTCAAAAACAAACGTCCCGCCGGCACAGATGAACAGAACAACACCCAGAATCAGCACTGCCAGCCGTTCCTGTCGCTCAAGCATCAGGTAATGGTTGCCATAAGAGTCCGATATGACTGTCGGTTTGTTGGAAATATCCGGATTATCCGGGGAAGTTTATAGACTAGCACCACTGATGCTTGTACATGCACAGGATACAATATTCGTGCCTACCAATACTCAGTCTCGTCATTTTGTCAATTCTGACCATATCTGCAGTCGCATCAGGACAGCCGACCGAGATGGGTTCAGAGGTATCCAATCCTGACATCTCCTCCGGCTCATCCGGGGCCCCTCTCTCCTGGACAGGTGTTACCTTGACCGATGCACGCACCGGTGAACAATTCACGATCGATGAGATCGCAAAAGAGGGAAAACCGGTCGTGGTTCACACGTTTGCAGTCTGGTGTACCGCATGCAAAATGCAGCTCAAAGAGACAGAACGCCTGTTGGCACAAAACCCGGACCGGTTCACGATCATTGGCATCGATATTGATGCCAACGAGAACCAGGAGGCAGTAAAGCGACATGTTGAGAAGAACCAGTTTCCGGGAAGATATGCCGTATCTCCAAAGGAACTGAGCCGGGGGCTTGTTGACTCTTTCGGCCCGAATTTCCTGTTAGAGCTGCCAAATACCCTGATCATCTGCAACAAAAAAGTGACCCGGGTAGGGGCAGAGGGGGGCCTTTTCAGGGAGAGCACCCTTGACAATGCCCTTTCAACCCTCTGTGGATAACCATGGATCTGAGCATAGAAACCTGGATCCTCTCTTTTCTGGCCGGGCTGTATACTCCTCTCGGTGCCATGTGCGTTCTTCCTCTCTATCCGGGGTATCTCGCATTCCTTGCCGGACGGGCTGCTCATGGAAAAAGAGTATCGACCCTCCTTATCGGCATTGCTGTCACTGCAGGAGTGATCGGGTCGATGCTTGCCTTTGGTGCCATCTTCGTTTTCTTCCTCCAGGTCTCAACTGGTCTTGTCATCGGGTATCTCGGGCCGGTTGTCTATCTGATCCTCGCAATCATGAGTATCGGGATGATTCTCGGGGTGGACATCGGAAAGATCTTCCCTTCCATGCACTCACCGGAGGCACATACCCCGTGGATTACGGCAATTCTCTTTGGAGCATTCTTCGGCCTGGTTGCACTTCCCTGCAACCCTGCATCCATCATCCTCCTCTTTGCCCTCTCAACAACCACGGCCGATTTTCTGGCTAACTTCATCAACTTCGTCATCTTCGGAATCGGAATGGCAACCCCGCTCCTGGCCCTGTCTGCATTATCCATGGATGCGAACCGGAGAGCAGTATCATTCCTGACCCGGTATCATCTGATCATCAACCGGATTGCCGGCGTGATTATGCTGGTCATCGCACTCTACTACCTGGTCTTTGTGTTCCTTATGGAATACCTTTGATTTTTATCTCCGGTGGTGCCTGAACCACCAGAGTCCTCCGAGACATACAATGACCAGTGCGGCGGTCATGATCCTGGATATATCCGGGCCGG
>CAZXRT010000155.1:0-5581 GCA_964642535.1 uncultured Methanospirillum sp. | reverse complement strand
GTAATTGATGTAATCGTTCCTTTGATACAATTTCTGGCGCTGATACGCATGGATTCATTCCTCCTGAACAATGTGAATATCTCATATTCTGCTTTCCTTCTATTTGAAATCAGAAGAATCGTGCTGTGAAAAACAGGGGTACACTCACGAATATCGGGATTTGGATGATTGGACAATCCAAGTCCGATCAGGTGCAGGCTGGTGCAATGTTGTGTGGATAACAGGAAATTTTCAAAGCGTGTCTATGTGTTTTCCTGCTGCTGTGTCTTTATTTCAGCAATCTGAACCAGAATTTTTTGTTTTTGAGGTGCATTTGGTTTTTTAGCATCTTTCCATGAGTACCCGGTAACCACACACCGTACCGCCTCCCCTGCGATATTTCGTTCCAGAAGGGTATCACATCCCTTTTTTCTGTTTGCATTGTACTCATTCACGATGGTATTCCAGTCGGCAGGGAATACCTCTATCTCGTACATTTCATTTACTTTCACCATGGGTAAACTCCTTGTGCAGGATATGTAGTATGGAATGGATTTCTTCTTAAATGTTTCTTTTTAGCTTAATTTCCCCATACTGTTAACCGCAATTCATCGTTCACCTGGTTTTTTTCACAAAGGAGAGTGAAATACCTCTGAATCAAAAAAATATTAACAACCTCAAAAAGTAAACTAAATATTAAATGAAGACTCATCTTCATAGAGCACGCCATGGTATTATATGATTCGCGTTTTTATGCATATCGTCCGGGAAAGGAGTGTGCCGTCTCTCCTGTTGTCGGAATCATGCTGATGCTCACCATTACCCTCATTCTTGCTGCTATTATCAGTGGTTTTTCCGGAGGTATCGCACAGGTACAGTCAAAACCTCCCCAGTTACTATTTGATGCCTCGCTGGTGAAAATTGAGAACGGGGAAGGGGAAGATACCGGGTTTCTTGATGTACGGGTATTGTCAGTCAGTGAAGGAATCCAGACCCGTGATCTCAGGTTCCAGACTGAATGGAGAAATGAGAGCAACGTGCATCTGTCTACGATATCTCCCTTCTCTGGCATCTATCCGCTGGGATATGATCCCGGTTCCATGAACGGCCGTTCGTTTGGCAACTTTACCCTGCTTGCGGGAAGTCACCTGATGGTGAACAATACCTCCGGCATGGATGCTCTTCTCGGCCAGGGATGGGAACTGAATCTCTCTGAAGGAACTCCGGTCCGGATTCAGTTCATTCATATCCCAAGCGGAGCGATCATCGCAGACAAGGAGATCATGGTTGAGGTATGATATGATCCACGGGGATTGTGCAGTATCACCGGTGATCGGAGTGCTCCTGATGCTCACCCTCACTCTCATTATCGCCGCCATTGTGAACAGTTATGCCGGTGGACTGGTGGAGACAGATCAAAAAAGCCCTTCGGTAACTCTCCAGGTCGAGTATCATCAGGATACTGGAATGGAGATTCGGCATATCAGTGGAGATCCTCTTCCCACCTCCGGTGTGAAGATGGTTATCCGGCCGTCTGATACCTTTGGTCGTAATGCATCGCAATTCTCGTCGATCATCCAGAAGAAGTATATTACAAATTTTGCCGGGAATCTCAGCTGGGACGGGGATGTTACCTCAATGAAACCCGGTGAGGTATTCGTGGTGAATGCCTCAAATATGTGCCTGATGAAGGATGAAAGTGGGAACGAATGGGTGAAGAAATTTATAACATCAGAAAATCTTGGAAACACATTCTTCTTTGAAGTGCTTCATAAGAATACCCTGATCTCGCGAAATGAAGTACTCATTGAAACCTGAGCATTTCTGAAATTTTCATTATTCTCGTTTTTATTCAGGTTGGAAGCGATGATTTACATACCGGGAAGTGTCATCGGCATGATTCAGAATTGGAACTGCTGAAAACCCATCCCTCACCTCTTTCTTTCCCGGAAATCATCATGAATACCACGCCGTTCTCTTCAGAATCGCTTGAAAACGTGACGGAGGTGATCCAGGTCATGCAACCAATCCTGTTCCCGGTTTCCCGGAACTGGAAAAATACCGTTATCTGATCAGAGATCATCGGTACAGGCAACATTGTATTTTCGCTGGTGCCTGCGCAGAGCCGTCTCCATATCGGGTGCATTCATCACATCTGACTCAAATCTGGATGGATCATGGATGGCTACCGACATGGCGATGTTGATTCCGTTGTCAAAAAGGACATCCGGGATTAACTGGGCACTTGAACCATATAATGCCCTGATTCGGGCATTTTTCGCATACCCGACAACCTCTTCATAGGTACCGTTCACCAGTGTCGAACCGGTGATGATTGCAACATCTGCCTCGGCCAGGACTTCCTTGTTCTCTTCTGAAGGATGGACATGAATATCTGCAGGCCCGTATTGGATCTGCTCACCGATGATGGTGGTTCTGAATGTTTCAGTCGGGCGTTGATCAGTCACATGGAGTTCCCGGCACCGGCCGGCATAACTCTTCACCATCCCTCCATATCCGACAATGACCAGGATATCATCAGGCCGCACCAGGTCTTTCACCTCAACACCGACGGAGAATCCTTTGTGAATGAGTATTTCATCAGTTACCCATGGCTGGGAGAGAGCATTCAATGCAGCCAGCCCGATAGATCTCCTGCTGACCAGGGGGTGAGAGATGTTTTCATCCGCGACCTCAAAGAGAGATCTGCCTATCCTGCTCTGTAGATATTCCTGGTCCTGGCTGGTCTGGCCGGTATCATACAACGGATTATTGTCCTGAAAGCTCATCGCCACCCCGCAACATCCGCCGGTTCCGATCACGGCATTCCACCCAGGGTTAAGACCGAAAAATTTCACCGTGCCCTGGGGAAGATCACAGCGGTGATATTCCTGCTCTAATACATGGTATCCTCTTTCAAGGATGGTTGAAGGATTGTTCTTTGTCATGGGAATCGGTTGTTTCAGACAGATGGTCACAACGATAGTGTCACAAGAAAAGCAGAAGCTGGGGGGTACCTGTACAAATGGATGGAAAGAGTTCCATCCTCCTGGATGATTACGGTGCAGGCAGTCCTGATGAAGTGAGAATCCCACTGACCTCTTCATCAGTCAGGTTATAGTGATAGAATTGTGCATAGAATTCCCTGACGATCACGGGGAGATCCAGGTCCGTAAAGAGATCTGGGTACAGGACCGCAGCAAGCCAGGGGATTCCGATGATTCGGTTCACGCCCGGAGGCCGGTCGATCCATCCGAAAGGCTGGTTCGGAATGAGGAATACCTGCTTATTTTTCACTGCATTGATATCTTTCCAGGTTGGATCGGAGAGGACTGACTGGTAAAAGGTGCTGTCACCGGCAAGGATAAGATCCGGGTTCCAGGCGACAACCTGCTCAAAAGAGACCGGGGTCATCCCTCCTCCCCCTTTTTCACTCACATCTGCAACGTTTTTCCCTCCGCAGACAGTGATCAGCTGGGCATGATCAGATGTAGCAGGGTCGGTCATCAGGCCATCGGGACCTTCTGCATAGTACACCCTGACTTTATCCTCATCCGGAATGGAATTGACCCGTGATGTCACGGTCTTGTACATCTTTTCATAAAATGCTTTCAACTCAGAGGCTTGTTCTTCCTGGTTCAGCAGATCACCAAGGAATGTGATTTCAGGTCCATATCCCTCCGCTTTCGTTGAATCAATCACTCCGATAACCGGAATGGGATTGAGTTTTTTCTGGATCTCATCGATTGTGTCTGAAACATCAGTCCCCGGACTGGCACCGTACAGGATGACATCGGGTTTCATGGAGAGGAATGTCTCATAATTGAGGGTATTTCCCATCTGTTGGCCGCCGACATTTGGAAGACCTGCATACTTTTCAGCAACAAATTTCGTGCTGTTGAAGGCAAAGTTCAGCCCGATAAGTGAGTCAGGACTGATCATGTACACTGCTTCGGTCGTGGGCGGAGCTGTTCCCAGAACAGCATCAATCTCTACAGGAACGGTAACTGTTCTGCCTGTCATGTCCGTAATTGTCCTGGTTTCTTCTGCATATACCGCACTGAATCCGGATACCAGCACGAATACCAGAAGAATCAGGCTTTCCATGTGATGTGATTTCATTGGTTTCTCCATTCAGATATCATTAACCTGAATATGTAAGGTGGTACAAATCATATGGTTTTGCGGTTTAATTATATTAACTATTTTAATTGTTAATAGAATTCTTTGATATTATGTTAAATAAATTCTCCTAACTGCTCTTCTCTACGTCTGCAATACTCTTTGATAATTGAAGGGCCTTCTCCGGTCCGGAGATGGCGAAGAACCGGGATTACCGGTAGTATCCAGAAAAAAAGAAACTTCAGGATCCAATCAGAACTGATGGGCGGGTGATCGAGATTAGGGGTGTATGGTATCCCGATGATTCCGGGACCTGTCCTCACCTCCTTTGGATACCTGAAGAGGTGGTGTTTTTTGGTGACTTCCTAAACCTGGTACTTCTTCCCTGCAGAGAACGCCTTTCCAACCTCTTCTCCCACGTCATAGTACATCCCCTGGGCATAGACAATGGGGGAGATCTTCCTGATATCCGGTCTCCCGTCAGTCAGACAGTTCCGGTCTGCGTGAACTTCCACGACTTTGCCGACATACAGGAGGTGGCTGCCGCAATCAACTGATGAGTACAGGGTGCATTCAATGTTCACCGGACACTCGGTTGCAAGGGGAGCTGTCGGCAGTGTTCCGTAGAATGAATGAAAAACTCCTGATTTGTCTTCTTTTGATCCCGATACTAGGCCGCAATGATCGGTCTCGATGACCTGTGAGGATGATGACACATTCAGGCTGAATGTCTTATTCTCTTCAATCCCGACAGCGGTGTGTCTGACCTTGTTGATGGCAACGCAGACCATCGGCGGTTCCATACTGGCAACAGTTGCCCAGGCTGCAGTCATGTAATTTGGTTTCCCTGCGACGGTTGTGCCCACGAGGACGATGGGCATAACACTCATGTAGGGCATTGGGCCGAGCGTGACTTTATCCATGGTGTTCTCTCCCGATCATGTGGGATCCATACGGTTTAAGGGTATTGTTCCTGATCCAAAAATCGGGATTCTGACCCTGTTCTGCCTGCATGCCCTGATGTGGCTGTCTACAGGAAGGCCGGACATCATGATAAAGCCTGACTCTTCAGGCGAAGGGCAGTGAGGTATTATTCATGGCAAGACTGACATTTCTACAGATTCTATGACGCTGCCAGATGATGAGGGAAGAGCCCGGAGAGCACAGTGGAGAGAAATGTGCCAGAATCTCACGGACCGTGAGATCCTGTTCTTTGTATCAGGTTCTCCTGACGGGGTGAGGGAGAAGAGGGTGAAGGAGCATATGCACGACGTGTTCAAATATTCGTTTCACGGTTCAGTCGGATCACACCTGGAAAAGATGGCTGCAGACGGGTATCTCAGCAAAGAGAGTGTGAAAAGCGGTGCTGCGGTATGGTTTGCAAACCCCCAGCCGGTGATGAACCTTATCCGTTCAGAACTTACGGCATTGAAAGAGCGTGAACAGGAGCTCAAGGATCTGTACTCCTTCCTTGAGAATA
>CAZXRT010000154.1:2533-5629 GCA_964642535.1 uncultured Methanospirillum sp. | reverse complement strand
ATCCCCCGCCTGCAGCCGGTATCCGCTGAAGGCCGGACGAACCAGGGAGATCCCTCCTTTTTCGTCACCCTGGCAGGAATTTTTCACAAAAGCGGGCACGACGACCTGGCAGCAATGGTCGCAGAATATGCAGGCAGCGACCCTGCATGCCGCAATGACTCTCTTGCCATCCTGGTGGAGACCGCGTTGGCAGAAAGGGATTACTCCCGGGCACTATCCTGTGTGACCGATCTTCTGGAGAGCGAACCTGCGGATACGAGGTATCTCGCGTATCGGGAGCATATCCTGACTGCTCTCTCTGCCGGAGATGCTCCGGATGCTGTTCCTGTGCACCGGGCGGTTGAAGCATACTATTTCACCCACCGGGGGGGAGTCAGGGCGAAGAACGAGGACAGCCTGCTCATCGGAGAGAGCGTTGTCACCGGAAGGTCGATGGAACGGCCAGAAACCGCACGGATGGAGATCCCTGGTACAATCCTCTGCGTTGCTGACGGGATTGGGGGGCAGGCAAAAGGAGAGGAGGCAGGAATGATGGTCCTGACCGGGATTCGGGATCGAAAAGACCGGATCACGGATGAAAAAAGCCTGGCACTGGCACTTTTTCAGGTCAGAAGCGAACTTGACGAGTATGCGGAAAAGAACCCTGATGCGTCGCACCTCGGGTGCACCCTTGCCGGTCTGTGCCTGCGGGATGACAGTCTCATTGCCTTCAATGTCGGTGACTGCCGGGTGTACCGTATCCGGGACGGACGGTTTGAGAGGATTACCCGTGACCATTCCCTGGTACAGGCGTTGTTTGAAGCAGGAGTGATCGCGGAGGAGGAGATGCAGCATCACCCGAGGCGAAACATCGTCACCTCCTCGGTATCAGGGGATGGATCCCCTGACTCGATGCAGGTCTTCTCAACACCCGTGACGCTGGAAGATGATGAGCATTTTTTCATATGCTCTGACGGGATCTGGGAATGTTTTTCCCATGACGAGCTTGAACTGATCTACCGGAAGTTCCAGGGCCTGACCTACTGTGAACGGATGCTCACCGCAGCCCTGGCCCGGCAGGCATCAGATAACATCTCTGCAATACTTGTGCATATCAAAGCCCATGGGAGAGCAGCCTGATAACATCCCGGACCTGAAGGGGATCCGGACCCCGGAGTTTGATCGGGAGGGAGCGGAGCCGCCGTCTTCGACTGATATCATCGATGCGAAGATCACCGCCGTGAGCCATGAGAATTACCGGTTCATCAGGCAGTTTCCGGCAACCGGGGGAGAGGCTGATATCTGGCTTGTGGTCAGGGACTGCGGGTATTACATCTTTAAACACTACCGCATGGGGATCGAACCGAAACGCGAGGTTCTTGAGAAGGTTTATGAGATCTCCCGTGACCATCCCCGCCACCTTGTCAGGATCTTCCAGTACGGGTTTCATGACGGGACAAACCGGTGGTTTGAGATCCAGGAGTATGCAAGAAACGGAACCCTGACGGATTTTCTCAAAACCCATACGATAACCCCGGTCCAGTTCAGAACCATTGTGACTGATATCACCCAGGCTCTCCAGGCACTGCACGAGAATCAGATCCTCCACCTTGACTTAAAACCTTCCAACATCCTCATCCGCAGTGTCACCCCTCTCAACGTGATCCTCACGGATTTCGGGATATCGACCCTCCTGAGTGTGGATCTCTCCCGGCAGATTACCGCTACCAAGGGAACACCAAAGTACTGGGCACCCGAGCAGCTCGGCAACGTGGTCGGAAAAGAGGCTGATTACTGGGCACTTGGTGTGATATGTCTTGAGATTATCCAGAACCGTCACCCGTTTGAGGGGATGAACCATAACATGGTCCTCTCCACCCTATCGACCCAGGGGATAGCCGTTCCCGCAGATACCAATCCAAAGACAGCCCCCCTGCTCAAAGGACTGCTTACCCGTAACCCGAAGAAACGGTGGGGATATTCCGAGGTGATCGAATGGCTCGCAGGCAGGGAGAATATCCCGGTATACTACGAAGGAGAACTGTCACGTATCTCTGATACCACGATTCCGTATGATTTCAGACAGGACCAGTTCACCACTCTCAAAGACCTGATGTATGCCTTTGTGCAGGACCCGGAGTCCTGGAATGATGCCAAACGCCACATCACCAGCGGCTACCTGATCAAGTGGCTGGAGAAGATCGAAAAGTTCGGGCAGATCGTGGAGATAGATAAGTACTGCGAGATCTATCCTGACGAGGATGAGCGGCTCCTGTACATCGCGGCCCGGTTCAATCCTGATATCCCGTTCACGCTGTATGGAAAACCCCTGGATATTGCCCATATCGCCTCGTACCTGGACCGGTCGCTGAAGGGAACGGGTGATGAGCCGGAGAAGCGGATCATCGCTGAGATCTTCTCCGGAGATCTCAGCCGGATTTATCAGAATTTTATCGGGATCTCCCGCCGGAAGGGAGAACCCTCCCTGCTTGACCGGATGTTTGCCTGGCAGGCCGCCCATCCCGGACAATTGGGAGGTCAGGCAGGCGGCCCGGGCAGTCGCCAGGATAGCCGCCCGGGGACCGGCCAGGGTGGTATCCCGGAGGGTGGTGAGGCGTTGCTGCAGGAGTATCTCCGGATTCTGCAGCAGCGTGAAGAGATCGGATCTCCCGGAGACTGGAATGCGAAAGCCGTTCTGGCAGTTGCTGATATCAGAAACGCTTTCCTGAAAAAGGGATACCCGGAGGATGCAGGGTGGTGCGAAGAGGAACTGGGAATTGCTGCAGAGACGGCTCTTGGTGCTGAGATCATTGAACCAGATCTTCTTGTTGCGATTGTATCCGTCTCCGAGGAGTTCGGACAGACCCGGTATCTTCTCCCCTGCCTGAGGAAAGCCAGCCGGCAGGATATCAGGGCTGTCAGCCTGGTCTTTACCCGGAGAAGCGGGATCCAGCGGTTCAGGCAGTATAACCGCATGAGATCCGAGTATGAGTCAAATCTCTTCTCCCTCTCATCTGAGCCGTGGAATGAGTCTGCCCTTTTCTGGAGAAATCTCTTCTTTGTTCTGCTCAAAGGGGGCAATTTCCCCTCCGCTCTCTCGGTTTCAGAGCGGATCCT
>CAZXRT010000154.1:0-2433 GCA_964642535.1 uncultured Methanospirillum sp. | reverse complement strand
TTCTGCTCAAAGGGGGCAATTTCCCCTCCGCTCTCTCGGTTTCAGAGCGGATCCTCGAGATGAACCGTTCGTCGGCAGAGGGGTGGGCGATGCGGGGCGTTGCTCTTGCCCGGATGGGCAGAGATAAAGAGGCTGACTACTTTCTATCCGCCAAGATCATCAAGGCATCAGAAGAACCGGTCGTATGGCAGATCGTGGGAGAATACCATGCCGGGATCAGGAAGTATGATGAGGCGGAGAAGGCATTCCTTCAGGGTCTGGAGCATGATTCCTCCCATCCGGGGTGCATGGCAGGTATCATCACGGTCTATTCTGCACGGAAAAAATTCCCTGAGATCATCGCCTTGTGTGATGCCCGGTTAGCCTCCGATCCGACAAACCAGGAACTGCTCATGATGAAGGGGGATGCCGAGTTCAGGCAGGGTCTCATCACGCAGGCTTCCCGGACGTATGAGAAATATCTCCAGTTCAAACCGGCTGATACCGGAGCCCTCATCCCGCTGGCCCGGTGCCAGATCAGACTGAAGCAGAATCGTGATGCAGAACAGTCCATCAACACCCTGCTGGAACGGGGGGAACAGGATCCGCAGGTGTATCGTCTGAAAGCATACCTGCTTTTAGTCGCAGGAAAGGTCGTCGAAGCGGTCTCGTACCTGGACCGGATCCTGCAGCGGGAACCGGACGATGTGTGGGCACTCAGGATCAAGGCAGATGCCCATATCGCACTCCGGGAGTTCTCCCGTGCCCTGGTCTGTATTGACAGAATAGTAACTCTTGAACCCCGCAATTCCCTGCTCCTTGAGAAGCAGGGGAAGATCCTGCTGATGCTCGGATTCTTCCGTGATGCCGCTGCAGCATTGCGCCAGGCGATCGACCACGGACGGACATCGGCTGACCTTTTCATCAAGTACGGTGATGCCCTGCGGGCACAGGTCTTCAGCAGGTACGGATCGATCAGTGACCTGGACCTGGGCCTCGATCCCCCTCTCCGGTGGCGGGTGAGCACCCTGTTTCTTGATATCTGGGAACAGGCCGAACCGGGGGTTGAGGAGATCTCCATCCTCGGGGAGGCGAAGGAGTGGTATGACCGGTCATCTGCCCTGATGATCGAAGGAGCTCCTCTCTGGAACCGGAAAGGGATCATCGCCTCTCATCTTCGTGATTTTGACGGTGCAAACAGTTACTTTGACCGGGCGATCAACGAGGATTTTGAGCATCCTGCCTACATCACCAATCTGGCGGTGATGTATCTCATGAACGGAAAGGAAGGTCTTGCAACCTCTCTGTTCCTCAAATCCATGCCGAAATTCTCGAAAAATCCGTACTTCCTCGACCAGTGTGCCGGGTTTTACTACCGGACAAAAGGAGACAGCAGTGCTGCCCTGGATCTCATGGACCAGGCCGTGAGGGTGAATGCGAAGCGGGATCCCCGGATATTGTATCACCGCTCGATTCTGCTCCGTGAATGCGGGAGGGAGGAGGAAGCCAGGGATGGTATCGCCGCTCTCCATGCCATCGATCCGGCATTCCGGGTATCAGACTGATTGAAGGTCAGAAGCTGTTTCCCATCTCCTGCAGGCAGGTGGGGTTTCGGTGCCTGTCCGGCCATCGGCACGGCTTCTGGGCAGGGAGAAGTTTAATGAAGAGGGTCGCAATTCATAGTATGGCACATCACGGAAAGAGGCAGGAGGCGCCAGAAGAGGGTACCCTGGACAGGGCCGATCTTCTATTGAAAAGGTATGTCCTCCTGAATATTCTGACCGAGGATGATTCGCTCTGTATCAGATCGTTTGTGTCAGAACTAGTTTCAACCCGGACTGTACCGCAGGCAGAACGCCACGCTATCATCTCTACGCTTGCAACGAGCAGGAAGTGGCTGAAAAAGCCGTTTTCCCAGATGAACTCCCATGATCTCTTCCTGGGCATTGATGGCATCAGGACAGACCCCGGGCTTGAAGAGGGGAAGATCTCTGACATGATCATGTACCTGCGTGAGTTCTCGCTCTGGCGGATTGACAGTGATATGGCTTCCCCTGGTCGGCCGTATCGTCCCCCCGGCAGAATCACAGGGGAGGAATGGCTTTGAACCGGCTGAAAATCCGCCACTCTCTCTTTCTGATGATCCCGGGAAGAACGGGAGAGGGGTGGATGATCCCCGGTGCACTCATGCCAACCTGGTGACTCTTGCAAAGATCTTCCAGAAAAACAAAAGGTACGACCTGGCAAAGGCGATTGCCGAACATTGTCTGGACGATCCGGCGTTTAAAACCGACTGCCAGGAGATCCTGATGCGGTCTGCGTATTACGAGAAAGACTTTGCCGCATCACTGACGTTTGTGGATCAGTTGATCACCATGGATCCCCTGAATGTGCAGTATCCGGCACACAAGACGCGAATCCTCAATAGAATCGGGAAGATGACCGGGTCCCGGT
>CAZXRT010000153.1:0-5629 GCA_964642535.1 uncultured Methanospirillum sp. | reverse complement strand
GGCATCACTCATCAGTGCTGTCGGCGGAGACTTTGCCGGAAGTGAATACGATCGATGGCTCGACAGCCTTGGTGTTGAAAAACAGTTCTTTGTAGAGCCCGCGGCCAATACGGCAACGGCATTTATGTTCACCGAGCCATCCGGAGCCCAGATGACCTTCTTTGAATGGGGAGCATCGCGGGTGTTTGAGACTGCCCCGGCTCCCTCGCTTTCATTTGTCCATATGGCAACAGCGGATCCGAAGTTCAATGTCCAGGTGGCAGAAAAGGCAGCGTTTGCCAGTTTTGATCCCGGCCAGGATCTTCACCGGTACACCACAGAACACCTGACCAGTATCCTCGATTCGATCGATATCCTCATCGCCAACCACCATGAGTATGCAGGAATGTGCAGGACTCTTGGTATCTCCCATGGTGAACTGGTTTCCCTTGTTCCCCTGGCCATCGAGACGAGAAGCAGCGAAGGGTGCAGAGTCACGGAGAACGGGAATACTACTGATGTCCCGGCTGTTCCGGTCACCTGTCAGGACCCGACCGGTGCAGGAGACGGATTCCGGGCAGGGTTTCTCACCGCATATGCAGAAGGATTCGACGCTATCACTGCAGTAAAGGTTGGAACCGTCACCGCTTCGTTCGTGGTGGAAGTAGCCGGCTGCCAGACTGCTCTTGCCACCCGTTCCCGGATGGAGGAGCGGTATACCCGGCAGTTCGGACCCCTCCCAAAGGCCGGAGAGCCACGGGTTTTCTGAGAGGAATGGAATGAATCAGCCGGTGCGGACAGAGAGCGCAGTGAAGATTGAATCCATGTCAAAGTATATCTTCACCGCTCCGGGATGGCCGAAATCGATCCTGATTCTCATCGTTCTCGGGCTCCTGATGGAAGCCCTCTCCTGGCGTCTCTCACATGAGTTCAGGTATTTTGGGATCCTCTGTTTCATCATTCCCGGCATACTCGCCATCATCACCACCCGCCCTCTGATCACCATCATCGGAAAACAGATGACCTGGAACCGGAGCGCCCTGCTTGCGGTATCCTGTACCCTCTTCTCTGCTCTGATCACGCTTATCGGTCTGATTCTGCTTCGTGACTTTCTGGCCCTGATATTTGGAATCGGGCTTGGGTTCATCTTCGGTCTCCGTCTGTTGATCCTCGTCTCGATCGCTGATTACCGGATGACCCGGGTTGTGGTGCCCGCACTGATCCAGAGTCTTGCCGGGTATGCAGGCGGACTTCTCATCTTCCCGTACCCGTTCCTGACCCTGACCCCGGTCCTCCTCATCCTGTTTGGAACCGGGTTTGCCGGCCTGATATGGCTTATTGACCGGCCGCTGAAGCGTGCGTTCAGGATCCGCGGGCTTGAGTTTCTCAATGCCTTCATTGCCCACCTGACCGATGGATCGCGGAGCATGGAGGACTTTTTCCGGGGAATCGGGGAGGAAGCCTTTGTTCCTCAGGTCAGTATCTTCTTCAGACGTGAAGGAAAGCAGGATCTGATCTTCACCATCCCCAATGTCCATCCCGGCCCCATGGGTGAGATCGGCGGGGGCAACCTCCCGGCGATCCTGCGTGATCGGTTCTCAGAAGAGGTCATGGTCTCCCACGGGTGCGCGACCCATGATTTCAACCTCGTCTCGGAGTCAGAGATCGAGAAACTGGTTGTCGCGGTGAATGCCACACGGGAGAGCCTTACCTATTCATCGACAGCCGGACAGTCGGTCAGGTTTTCAGAAGGGTCTGTCTCCCTGCTATCGCAGAGAATCGGGGACACCCTTCTGATGGTGAGTACCCGCTCACCTGACAAGACCGAGGACCTTGATTTCTGCATCGGTCATGCCATCATGTGTGAAGGCCACCGGATCACTCCCCACATCGGATTCGTGGATGCGCACAACTGTATCGGGGATGAGATCGCCTCCATCCGTCCCGGGACACGGACGGCTCATGAGTATTGCACCGCTGCAGACCAGGCCTTTGGCGCATGGGAAAAGATGGAGGTCTCCGATCTTTCCATCGGGTATGCCCATATTCCTCTCCCCTTTGACAGGGACGATGGGATCGGAGATATCGGCCTGCAGGTTCTGATCTGCGAGGTTTCCGGGCAGAAGACGGCATACATCCTGTTGGATGGCAACAACATGGCTCCCGGGGCACGCGAGGAGATTCGGGACGAAGTCCTCTCTATCGTTGACGAGGCAGAGATCATGACTACCGATACCCATGTAGTCAACACCATATCAGGAAAGAACCCGGTCGGCCAGAGAGTTCCGCCGTCAGCCCTGATGCCGTATGTGGATGACGGGGTGACCCGGGCGCTGGATGATCTCAGCCCGGCAACCGCGGCAGGAAGTACGGCATCCTGCGAAGGGGTTGTCATCTTCGGGTCTGATTCCATCGCCCAGCTGGCAAGTATCGTGAACACGATCCTGGTCTATATCATCCCGATCAGCGCAGGGATGCTCCTCCTTGCCGTCGTTCTGTCCGTGATTGCGTATATGGTTCTCTCCTGAAAGAAAGGAGAGACAGGGAAAGCGGTTATGAATACAGAGAGAAACCTGACAATGATGAACCGGGAAGAGAGGAGCTGTTTATGACGTTTCATCCGCCGGCTTCTGTCCTTGCTGCCGGATATGTGAGCGGGGAATACAAGGTATCGCTTCCTGCATGGAACCTCGTGCTTCGCGGCGCCATGGCGGGAGCGTATATCGGAATGGGGGCTGCCCTGATGATCATGGTCACGACCGGGATGGAGATGACCCTGGGATCCGGGTTTTCCCGTCTCATCGCTGGTATGGCCTTTCCCCTGGGTGTGATCCTGACGGTTCTGACCGGCGCTGAACTCTTCACCGGGGATGCCATGATAGCCCCGATGGCAGCATTTCAGGGTCGTATCTCCTGGATGATGGTGATCAGGCTCTGGGCACTGGTATGGGCAGGGAACTGCGCTGGTGCCCTGCTCTACGCTGCCCTCATGGCATGGGGGCCCCTGATGACCGTGGACAGCACAGGCACCGGGATGATCACCGGGGCCGGCGTTGCGACCGTCGGAATTGCAGCGGCAAAATGCGGGAGCGTATCACTTCCTGCAATCGGATCCCTGATCCTCAGTGCGATTGCCGCAGGCTGGCTCCTTAACCTGGGAGTGCTCCTTGCCATGTGTGCCGATGATGTTATCGGGAAGATCATGGGAGTCTGGTTCCCGGTCATGGCCATGACCGCAACCGGGCTTGAGCACGCGGTCACCAACATGTACCTCATCCCGGCCGGCCTTCTGACTGCCGGACGACTGACCCCGCTTCAGGTAGCGCAGGTCGGACCTGCTGTTGCAGACCTTGGATGGTCATCCATGATCTTTGGAAACCTCATCTGGACATCGCTCGGCAATCTTATCGGCAGCCTGATCTTTGCAGGGCTGCTCTTCTGGTCTGTGTTCCGGTACGAGGCAGAAAAATAGGATTACTCGATATAATCCTCGTACCGGTGAACGTGACAGCTGATCGGGAACGGAATCCCGACCGTGGAGATGATCGCATCCCCCCGGTCCAGGGTCTGGATCTCTAGGTCAAGAATCCGAAGATCGTGTTTTGCAGATGAGGCGATCGTCTCCCGGTCCTGCCGGTCTGCAAGCCCCATCACGATGAACGTGTTCATCTGCGCAAGCACGCGGGGATCAATATTCTTGGGCTGCTGGGTGATGGCGCAGATCCCAACCCCGAACTTACGCCCTTCCATCGCGACCTGCCTGAATATCCCGGTCTTTTCGGATTCCTGCGATAGTACCCGCTGCGCCTCTTCTATCGAGATCAGCACCCGGTGTGGCTCGTCTTCTCCGGCCCGCCCTGACTGAACCACGTTTTTGTACCGGTGAAGCACTGCCCGGGAGATGACCGAGAGGAGGAAGAGTTCGGATGCCTCGCTCATCCGCGGGATATCAACAAGGACAACCTTGTTGTCAAGAAGATCCTGGATGATCGACGGAATGGACGAGTTATCCTGGTTCAGGAACGACGAGGAGATATCCACCAGCGTCTGAATCTGCCGCTGCACGACTCGAAGTGCATCGGGTTTGGCGTTCCTGACCCGCTGGGCAATATCCTGGTGATCCCCGATGGATGCCGTTGTCTTGATATGCGAGGGGAGGGCTTCCACGTTATCCTTGACAAAGAAGTCAATGACATCATGGCCCTGGAACGGGGCGAGCAGGTTGATCACCTCCTTCTCTTCAGGAGAGAGGTCAAAGATCAGGGTGAGGTCAGTCACGTCGATGTCATCATGACTGATCTGGAGATGTTTCATGTCCAGTTCTTCCCTGACCATCTCATTCTGGATGGAGTAGACAGAAAGACCGGTCTCTGCATCAGGATGATGGAGAAGGCCCCGGCTCTCATAATCAGAGCTGAGTCCTGCTGCATACTCTCCATGAGGGTCAATGATCAGAAGCCCGAACTGCCGTGACGATATGGCAGAGGCACAGAAAACCTTCATGAAGTTACTTTTTCCCATACCGGTCGTTGCAAATACTCCGATATGCTGCGAGATCACGCGGGCAGGTATCCTGACCGGCAGTTCTGCGATTGGCCGCTGTCCGCTGACCACCAGCCCAACCTCGATCTCACCCATGAACCTGCTCAGATACGTGATGTCATCAGGTGAGAGCGTTCTGACGGTGGAAAACCGGGTCGGGATGATCCGGGGTTTTCGAAAGACCTGATCAACGCCGATAAAACCAATCGGATATGCATGGACCATCAGGTCAGTCCGGTCGGCATCGTCGGGATTGCCAGGATTTTCATGTTCGATCCCGGTCACGCGTGCATAAAAAATTGCCCGGTTCACGAGATCATCAACAACGATCATATCCCCGATGCTGATCGGCGAAGTGGCTGGCGTCTGGCAGACATAGTGAAGAACACTGGTGCCGATTAACGTGCTCTCCAGTACGCTATGGCCGGTCATGCTGGTATATTTGTGGATACCTGAGGGATTATATATTGTGAATTGATATCGAAGGGGATCTTCTCATTCTGATGCCGTAACAGGGGATACCCATTGCCTGTGATCTTTTCAAAAGGAAGAATACTGATACTCCCATAATGTAACGGTACAGCGAGGCGGGCAGGACCCGATACCAATCCATGTCAAGAAGGGCAGTAGATGCAGTGTTCCAGGGGCTCTATCTCCTGTGTGATATCAGGGGGATCCTTCGTGAATCTGCCCCCCATCACCGGATCTCCATCGAGCAGAAAGATAAAGCAGGTAAGATACTCGACAAGCTGGATAAGCAGGTCAGCATACTCAGGGAGGAACTGCTGAAATGAACTGTGGAGAAGGGATTGATACCAGGCAGATAGAAGAACTGTACATCAATCTTGACCCTATCCAGGCAGGGGGGCGGCTGACTACCGATGCGATGAAGGCAGTCCTTGCCTACGGGGACGGATATTCGGTCTGTGATCATTGTGAAAAGCCATTCCGGCTCGACTGCATCAAAAAGCCGCCGCTGGCACAGTTCCATGAAGATCTTGCCGCTTTTGTGAACATGGACGTTGCCCGCCTGGTGCCCGGGGCCAGGAGAGGATTTCAGGCCGTCGCAGACACGGTGATCTCGGAAGGCGATCCTGTCCTTCTTACC
>CAZXRT010000152.1:0-5629 GCA_964642535.1 uncultured Methanospirillum sp. | reverse complement strand
GCTCGCTCAGCAGGGAAGAACTGATCATTCCCGGGATTGAACTGGAGACGCGTGAAGGGCCGCACCTTCTGATGTATTTTTATACTGCAGGAGATCTGCAGGATTTTTTTCAGGATTTAAATCGGGAAAGGAGTAGGAATACTCCGGGGTTGTTAGAAAACCTCCCGGTGTCTGAGTGCCTTATTCTGGCTGAACCGTATGACTGTCTTCGCATTGCAGCCCACCCATTCGGATATTTTGGGATCAACCGGGGTGTTTTGAAATGCGTGGAAAAGAATATGCTCCCGGGAGTCCTCTCCCATCTTGACGGGATTGAGGTTATCTGCGGTGGAATGACACGGAATCTGAATCAGAAGGCAATCCGGTATGCAGAAGAAAATCCCCTCCCCTTTACGGGAGGTTCTGATGCCCACATCCTTTCAGAGGTTGGAAGTGTTGTGACCGGGGCCCTTGCGGGATCGGGTGAGGAGTTTCTTACTGCCATTAAAAAACGAAAAAACGTGGTTCACGGAAAGCCTGGTAGTTATTATCGGAAAGTAGCCACTGCAGGGGTGATCGCCTGGAGTTTTGTTCCCTATACTGCCGCCCTGGTCAGGTGCAGATACCGGATGCAGGCAAAGAGGGCTGCAGGGTTTTTCTCCCCCCGCTCAATCCCCCTCTCCCGGGTTCATTCTCCTCCCTGCAGTAAAGAAGAGGACTCAGAGAAGCGGGGAGAAGATCCGTGAAACTGACATCTTCAGCCTGATTTTTCTCGGGAGCGATGCAAGCCTTTCTGCGGTAAGTTCGGAGCAGACTTCAAGATCCTTCATGTACTCATCCTTCAGTTTTCTGGCTACCCCTGCATCATACATGATGGCATTCGTCTCAAAGTTCAGCCTGAAGCTCCGCACATCCCAATTGGCACTCCCCACCGATGCGGCAGTTTCATCCACCACGATGGTTTTTGCATGGATAAAACCGGTATCATAGGTGTATACCTTAACCCCTGCATCGATCAGCTGTTCTGCATACGAATACCCTGCCCAGTACACGAACCAGTGATCCGGTTTTGCCGGCATCATGATCCTGACATCGATACCTGAAAGGGCTGCCATCCGCAGGGCATCAAGAATACTCTCGTCCGGGATGAAATACGGGGTCTGGATATACACCGATTCTGTCGCAAGGGTAATGAGTTTCAGGTATGATTCCTTGATTGGGTTCCAATAGGTGTCAGGGCCTCCGGATACCACCTGAATCGGGAGCCAGTCCTCAGATGAAGGATGATAATCCGGAAAGTAGCGGGTTGAAAAAGAGATCTCTTCTCCCTTTGCGGCATAGTTCCAATCCATGAAGAACCGGATCTGCATGGCCATTACCGCCTGACCATCAACCTGTACTGCGGTATCACGCCATGGTGCCCACTCGGGAATTCGGCTGAGATAATCATCACCGATGTTGAATCCCCCGATAAAGCCTACTTTTCCATCGATGATTGCGATTTTCCTATGGTTGCGATAATTTATCCGCGGATGAGTGATGTGAATCAGGGAAGGAAAGAAGAATGCCAGTTTTCCTCCAGCCTCAAGAAATGGGCGGAAAAAATCTTTTCCCGGTCCTGCACACCCAAGACCGTCTCCCAGAAACCTGACCGTGACACCGGCACGGGCCCGTTCAGTTAATGCTGAAAAAACTTCGTTTCCAATTTCATCATCCTTGAGGATGTAATATTCCATGTGAATGTGATCGGTCGCGTTCCTGATCGCTTCAAGAAGGGCAGAAAACTTCTCATTCCCGTCCGTGAAGATTGTGACCCGGTTATTGACGGTGATGGGAGCACGGTTGCTCTCAAGGAGCATGCGCATCATCCGGCGGTAGGGGATGGGGATCTGGCCCGTCCGGGGGATATCGCCGGAAAAGAGTTCTTTTTTCTGGGTTTCGATGATTCCGGTGAGGGTTTCATCATCTTCTTGTTTGATCCTGAACATCCGGTCGCGATAAAAACTCTGCCCGAAAAAGAGGTACAAAATGAATCCCAGGACTGGGATAAAAACGAGGGCCATCAGCCAGGCAATGGTCGCCGTGGGATTTTTCCGCTCGATAAAAATGATGGTCACTGCGAAGCAGATGTTCAGAATAAGAATAACCGGGATCAGGGAATCGCCGATGAACTGTAGTATCGGGTACATGAATGTTCCTTTCGAGATCATGAGATGTTCAGCGTGCCCGGTAATTATACATGATGGCAGGCATTCCATCTGATTACTCATGCTGAGCTCGTACTGGACTGCGTATCAGTCTGTAATCGACGGGGAGAAGATGGTGGTGGGAGAGTGATAGTATCAGTCCGGAAACTCAGACGCCTAAATATCATCAGTGAGAAGATTATCCCACGCGAATTTCCTGCCTGAAGCCTGAACCGTACGGAGGATATTATGGGTTTTTTCCGTTCATCATCAGATCATACGATTCCCTCTGATCCGGAAGAGATCAGAGCCATTTGTGATCATCTTTCAGACCAAAAGACCCGGGGTGAACTCGGCACGGCGATTGCATCCACCGTTCTCGCCTGTTCCCCCCGTGATCTGCAGCAGATGAGATGGAACTTCTCAGCAAAGATCCGGGACTACAGTCCTGAATACCGGAAGATGCTTGAAGAGACGATCACTGCCCACCTCCATGGAACCTATCAGCAGCTACGGCTGATGAGTCAGCAGGGGGTATTTGCGTCAATGAAAGAGCCTGTTACGCCTGAAGTGGCAGCGTACTGGGAGATGACTGCTTCTCAGTGCACAACAGGCAAAGGACGGGAAGATCGGTTTCGTCTGCTGAAATATCTCCTCTCCGGGTTCTGCATGTTTGTTCAGCTCCTCCCCGGTCACCCGGTCGGCATGCCGTTTCCCGGAGGAGACAGAGTGGACCTTATTGACGGCGTTTATTACTGTCCGGTCAGGACACAGGCGAATGATGTCGATGCTGCTCTCTGCCCGTTCTGCCCTGCAGAGCAGACACCCGAGATTGGGTATCTCAAACCACCGGTGAGGGGGAGTGAGCACCGGAAACAGGAATATATCAAAAATATCTATGATTATCATCATTTTAACGGGTGATACTCTCCATACCCGGCTCTCTCCTGTCAGTTCATTGTAGTCCGGATTTGGAAAATGGTTTGATTTTCTCCACCAGAATCACCTGACAAAGAGTATATGTGCCAGTAGGTCCTATCCCCCATCTGACAGTTCAGGTTGGTAGAGAGGAATTAGGATGCGGATTCACGACAAGGAAGATGGATTTACCCACCGGATGCCGGCCCATATTATCAGGTATGATCCGGGAACGGGGGGATTGTGCCCCTATGATGACGTTACCTCCATAGCGATCCCGTACCTGACAGACAGGGAGCCACTTCGTCAGCTGATTCCCGAGGAGTTTGAGATCATTCAGCCAATTCTTGTGATCAATTACCAGAAATGTAACGGCGTCCGGTGGATGGGCGGTTCTCAGTATTCCCTGGTAACGGTTTCCACCCCGGTCCGGTATATTGCTGCACCAGAGCCGATAGAAGGGGTGTTTCACCATGTACTCTGGGAGGATAAGACAGCCCCGATTCTTGGTGGCAGGGAGGAAGCAGGGATGCCGAAAGTGTTTGCAGATATCCCTGAGTACCGGAGGCTGGATACACATCTCTTGATCAACCTGAGCCATGAAGGCCGGACGTTCCTTGAGATGGAACTGGTTATGGGTCGTGAGTTTACCTCCGATGAGATTGGCCTGATGAACGAGAATCACGGTCGTGTGGTTCAGTTCGGATGGCGGTATATCCCCAGGGTTGGCCCGATTCCCGGGGCAGCCTTGTCTGAAGCCACGTATTACCCGGTAGACAATGAGTACTCATCTGGATATGAGTGTAGCGGAACCGTTGCGTGGACCCGGCTGACATTTCAGCAGCATCCGATGCAGGCAGTGATCATCGCAGCATTAGCAAATCTTCCGATTCGTGAATATCTCCCCGGATCGTTCAAAAAAGGGAAGTCATGGATGCGAATGGACCTTGCCCGTTCGCTTTCTTAGGTGAGAATGATCTGCATCAGGGGTATGCCATCTCGTATTGGAAACGGGAGAGAAGAGGGGTAGTGACACCGTGGTGATGAAGGCGATGCTCCTTCTCACAACCGATCATTACAAAGGGAGACTGATGCAAACCTTGCAGTGATCCCATCTCTGGACCTGTACACCATGAAAAAGATACTGCCCAAAAATCCGGTTTTTTTCATCACACTCATCTCTCTCCTTGTCTGTTGCACCGCCGGATATGGAGAAGAGAATTTTCTGCCGCCTCAATCAGATCGTATTCCCGGTCCTGAAAACGCCTCCGGGAACCATGGGGCAGGAGAAGAGATCAGGGTGCTTACCGGCCTCATCTCCATGCTTGGAATCGATATTTCATATGGCACTGAAGGGGAAACGGTATTTTCCATGGTCAATTCATCGCTCATTCAGATAGTGGATGATATTGCATCAGGAAATCCGGAAGGGATGAATGAAAACCTTCTCATCAGGGAATTTTTTCGCTATCTTGGGATAGATTCATCTTCATTCTCCGTGGACCCTGAGGATGGAACGCTTCCCCTGCGTGCAGTGAAACGGTTTGAAGAGATTAATCTCACTACGTATGGACACCCGGACATCACCCCTGATCCCGGTGTTCAGGCCTGATCTGTCCGGGAGTGGAACCGGGAGGATTCCTTGAAGGGAATTGGGCATAGAGCGGTTCTTATGCATGACCTGAACATCGCGATGTCATCGGGTTTCCTGATTGCAACTCCGGGAAAAAGGAGACCCTGAGGTCGATCAACTCTGTGGACCACAAGGGGCAGCCTCTTTCCTGTCCGGAATCAGGATGGCCTGAAAATACCCTGGATAAGAATGTGATCTGATGGATGGACAGACCCTGACCTGGAACCGGCTGCTCCCGGATCTTCTCCGGATGGTGGGGGATGATACTATCAGGCTCACAGGACCGCTACGGGTAGGAACTGATACATATCTTGTCCCTTCCCCGGAAAAACGCGAACTTCTCTTCGCAATACCTGTCAGTATTTCCTGTGATCTCCCTTGTGATCCGGATCTTCCTGGAAAATCCCTGGCAGGGGCGGTTCATCTCATCATTGAGCGGATCAAGAAAGAATCTGTTCAGAGCCCTGCCCTTCGCCCCCTATCCGGGTCTGATGGGACGGTAGAGAGTCGGTATGCCTCATTTTGTGAACCCTGCACCATTGCCTCCTCTCCCTCCCGGATCGCCACCCATCTCTGGAGATCTGATGATCAGAACCGGATTGGTCCGGAAGGAATTGAACTCCTCCTTCGGGGAACGCTCCCCTATCGTCCCCCCAACGCCGGTTTTATTCCGGAGATCGCGGAGGTGCTGAACCGGTATGCGGATGAGGTCAGGGACATCACAGTCTCCATTCCCCACCGTCTTCTGGAGCAGGCTGCCCGGGTGGTATGGGATCAGCAGGACCTTCGAAGCCGGCTCTCCGATGGAGATTCTGATTGCCAGGTGTGACCGGATTCTCACCCTGAAAGACCATCAGGCAGAAGCAGTTTCAAAGGAAGAGTACTACAGGGAACTTGCCGGTTTTTATCTTCG
>CAZXRT010000151.1:1278-5640 GCA_964642535.1 uncultured Methanospirillum sp. | reverse complement strand
TTCGGGGTCTCAAACATCGGCCGGTTCAGCATGTACTGACTGATGCCTGCCTTCCGGGCAAGTTCGGTAAAAAGGCCGTTATAGCCGGAAAGGAGCATTTTCCTGTCAAGAACAAAGGCAGGAAGTTTCAGGGCCGCGGTAATTCCCATCAGATGCCGGATCATCCCGGGGCCCAGGTGGGAGGCGGGGTCATCAGAGGCTTCATCTCCGCTGATCATAAACAGGTTCCGGTATTCCTCTTCCCTGTCTGCGGGGATCATCCCCATCGAGATGCTGACAGGCAGGAGAGCCCCGCTCTTGTGTATCAGAGCCATCTGGTCGGGCATCACAACATGAGGCCCTGATCTTCGTCCCTCGTCAGCATCAGCATCACGGGCATGTTCCTGCTCTCCGATGATCACCTGCAGGGGTTTTCTCACCAGTTCTGCTTCTGAATACCCGGACTGTTTAACTGCCACAGGGTTGAGATACTCGATGATACCGGTTTTCGTGGTAGCAATGACCGCTCCCGGGAAGGTGGTGAGTTCTTTATAGATCCCCGGCGACGGAAGGGGAGTTGCCTCCTCCCTGAGTTTCTGCCTGACGCGATGCTTATGCAGGCTCATCTCAATGTTGGTCATCAATTCGCGTTCTTTGAACGGCTTGAGCAGGTACCCGGAAGGAGAGACCGCGATCGCCCGTTCCAGGGTGGCTTTGTCAGAATGGGCTGTCAGGAAGATGATAGGCAGATCATAGAGATCGATGATGCGTTTTGCTGCGGTGATCCCGTCCATCTCTCCTTTGAGCCTGATATCCATCAGAACAATATCCGGCTGGGTCTCGCCGGCCTTCTGAATGGCCGACTCACCCGTAATCGCCTGGCCGGTCACGACATATCCCATGGTCTGCAGTTTCTGCTTAATCTCCATCGAGATGATCATCTCATCTTCAACAACCAGAATCTTACTTCCCTGCGTCATTGGTATCCTCCTGTGTAATAAAGCCCTCTTTCACCGGGATCCTGAGCGACATTAGGAACCCGTTTTCTGATCTCATACTCATCTCACCACTTGCCTGAAACACCAGGTTCTGAATGAGTTGCATCCCGAGAGAATCGCAGTTTTCCGGGACAAATCCTTCAGGCAGTCCTTTTCCGGTATCCCTGTACAGAATGTCGAGCCATTGCGGATTTGTGTGAGTGACATGGATAGTGATGGTCCCCCTCTCCCCTGATACAAGACCGTGCTTGAAGGTGTTGGTCAGTAGTTCATTAATGATCAGACCCAGGGGAATTCCGGCGTCAATGGTCATCTCAATTGCCGGGTCGCAGACCAGGTCCAGGGTTACCTGTGATTCGTCAACCGAGAAGTCGGTGATGATCGTTCCTGCAAGCGAGGTGAGATACTCGAGCAGGTTAATACTGACCAGGTTGTCTGTGCGGTATAACTTCTCATGGATCATCGCCATGGAGAGGATCCGGTTCTTGCTCTCCTGTAATACGGCAGCGATCTCTTTGTTCTCGACCGAACTGCTCTGCATACGAAGGAGACTGACGATGATCTGCATGTTGTTCTTGACCCGGTGATGCACTTCACGAAGGAGAATATCCTTCTCATGAAGGGACTGACGCAGATCTGCTTCTGACACCTTGCGTGCCGTGATATCCATGATGCTTCCGATGACAGCCGGCCGGCCCTGGTAGGTGAACTGGCTGATCAGGTTCTCGAGATAGAGCACCCGTCCATCATAGGTGACCGCACGAATCTCGTAATCATCATTGGCATCAGAAGATTCCAGAACCCGTTGATGCCGCTGTAGAACAGCAGCCACATCATCGGGATGAACACAGAACGTAAATGGCATAATCTCAAGTGTTTCCCTCGGGTATCCGAGAATATCAGACATTCTGGGATTGAGATACATGAAATGATCATCCTGGACCAGGTAAATACCCACCAGGGATCGTTCAACCGGCCGGTGGAAGAGTTCCTCAGTCTGAGACCGGTCAATGACAGAGCCGATAATCCCTGCTGCTGTTCCCAGGGTGTCCACGATGGCACCGGGCAGTATCTCTTCCTGATGATAGTCAAGAATTCCAATAATGCCCCATAATGACTCTGAGGTAAAGACAGGCAGAAACAGGTAGGCAGCAGGAAGAAGGGCGGGAGAGAAGTCAGGGAAATCACCGGGGATCTCACCCTTTATCCCCTGGACAGACGGCATCCGCTCCAGATCATCGATATGAAGCCTGATCAGTTCACAGCACCAAAAAAGCAGACTCTCCTCATCAACCGGTGTCATCTCCGGACCGGTCCAGTGATGGGAAACCTGGCAGGTGCTCTCATCTTCCGGGGTAATCCTTGCAAAAAAGAGAAAGTCCTTTCCGATCGCCTCACCCAGCAGGGCCAGGCATTCCTGGATCAATGACTCCCAGTCATCACTCCTGACAAGGGAATACGCAATAGAACTAACAGCATCCAGGATCGTGTCACGACAGATCAGTTCCTGGCGGGTTTTTACAAGGTCCGTGACATCAAGGGAAGTTCCGACAATTCCTGTCACATTCCCTTCGATATCATGGACCGGAACCTTGGACGTCACCAGCCAGACCGGGGTGCCGTCCTTTGAAAGAACCTCTTCTTCGATGTTATACACCGGGGTATCGGTCCTGATGACCTTGATATCAACCTGTTTTTTCTGTTCAGCAACCTCTTTTGGGAAGAGATCCATATCGGTCTTTCCCTCGATCTCTGATAACTGCAGTCCGGCAAACCTGATGAACGGATCATTGGCAGCACGATAACAGAGATCCTTATCCTTCATGTATATCTGGGCAGTCGAAGAAGAGAGAACGGCCTGGATCCGTTCATAATACTCATGACGACCCTTCTCTGCTTCAAGCCGGTCCCTGATATCACGACTGATGCTGAAGAGGACATGGCGTCCTCCCCAGACACCGACCGTTCCCCGGGTCTCAACAGGAACCAGGGTCCCCTGTCGTGACAGAAAGGGGTACTCATTCCTGATGCCTGCCCCGGTTCCGGTAAGGTCGAGGAACTGAAAGATGATAGCGTCCCTGATGTCACTGGGATACAGGAGATGAATCGGATTTCCAATCAGCTCCTCTTCTTCGTACCCGAGGAACCTGGATACTGCGGGATTCACATTGACAATCGTCCCGTCCATATCGATCACGATGACCAGTTCCTGCATCGCCACATACAGTTCATTCAGTTCCTCCTGCCTGCTCCTCACCTGCTCTTCAGAGATGATCCTGATGATTGAACTCCCAAGCTGGGAGACCATGATCTCCATGGTATCTCGGATATCAGGGGTGAGGTTTTTCGGTTCATCCATCATGAAGGAGAGAACCCCGATCACCTTTTCTCCTGCCTGAATCGGGATCTGCCCACCGGTGATGATCGAGTGTGGCTCAGTATCAGGGACCAGGAAGTACTGTGACTCGCCGGTGAAGATGACCTTATGCAGATCCCCAAAGGTAAACCGCCTGAGAAGATCGTCGGAGAGATTGTGGGAGATCGTGAGTTCAACCCGTTTTGAGGCAGGATTGAGGAGATGAATGCTTCCCCGGGTGCATCCGGCCAGAGACCGGACCGAGGTAAGACAGGCATCACACGCCTGACCCTGGGTGGAGGCAGCGGACAGCCGGGTCATCAGGTCACGCTGAATGGAAAAGAACATCTCCCTCTGGCGAATCCCGGATTGTATCTCCTGGTTTGCACGATATTTACCGACAGAGCTTTTGATCTTCTGGCTGATCTCGGTGAAGAGGACAGAGGGAATTTCGGATTTGAACTGAATAAAATCAATTCCTGCCTTAATGGCAGCAAGAATGGTCGCCTGATCGTCACGGCCGGTGAGAAGAACGAACGGAAGACCTTCTGAGTTGGTCTGCACCAGCCTGAAGAATGCTATCCCGTCCATCTCTTCCATCATGTAATCGGAGATGACGGCATCCACCCGGTTAGAACTCAGGTAATCCAGGGCCTTTTCAGGAGAGGTGAAGATCTCCACCTCAAAATCATCCAGTTCACGAAGGTAGATCCCCAGGATCTCGGCAAATGCAGGCTCATCATCTACAGCAATGACCTTGATCATTCGAATCGTGCAGGTTACATGAGAGTGCATGTAAAGCCGGATATAGTTATTGGTTTCAGATTATGCCCGGAAAACTGGTCAGGGGAATAAATAGAGTCTCTCCGGGTGAAATGGAGAACCAGGCAGTGAAGTATCAGAACAGATCGTTGGATAATCTTTTTTCATCCGGATAACGGAGACGGAACCATGAACACAAATTTTCCCCATGCTTCCCGAAGAAATCCCCCGGGTCCGATCTGCAGGATCTCTCAAGGCCCTGGCACT
>CAZXRT010000151.1:0-1268 GCA_964642535.1 uncultured Methanospirillum sp. | reverse complement strand
ATGGGTCGGAGCGACCACTATCATTTTCTGGTCAGAAGAGGGATGGTGCAGGGAGGGCCGGGTTTCTGGAGGGAAACCCTGTTACTGAAGCAATGATCTGACCCATTCACGGTTTTTCCAGAGAGCACAGCCACCTTCCTTTTCTGACAACATCCCATGCTTTACTCTGATCTCAGAGAGGAACGGTGACTGCAGGGCCTCCTTCAGGGTCATGGTGGTGATATTCCGGTCAGAGAACGGGGCGGCAGGGCAGGGCTCCAGATCGCCGGTATGGCTGACATGAACAAATCCCCGTCCTGCCGAGAGGCACCCGCCATACACCTCTTCATCACCGGGAAACGCGATGAATAACGCGGGATATTTTTCAGAAAATTCCTCCATGCACCGGTTAAGACCGGAGAGCTGGTCTGAATCAGGCAGGAGATCAGTGGTCTTCGGGTCTACCGGGACATACCCGACGTAGGAGAAGAACCTGCATCCCCGGTGGATCATCTCCTCCACAAAAGACTGACTGGTTACAACCGGATAGTTCAGTCTCGTGACCGTGACGGAACAGCCGAAGAACGCCCTTTTCTGCTGCAGGAGAGAAAACGCCCGCATTGCAGCGTCATACACACCGGCACTGCGCCGATCGTCGGTCTCCTGGCGGTTTCCTTCAATACTTACCACAGGGACGATGTTTTTCCGTTCAGACAACTGGTTTGCGAGTGTTTCATCGATCAAAAGGCCGTTCGTGTAGATGGCAAAGATGAGATCAGGAAAATCCCGTGCCAGCGGGAGGATATCATCCTTCCTGATAAGCGGCTCTCCCCCTGCTAGCACAAGGAACGAAACCCCGAGATCAACACACTGGGAGACAAGCGACTTCAGCTGATCCGGTGTCATCTCTGACCCTTCACTGCGGTTTTGTGCCTGCTGGTAACATCCCGTGCAGGCAAGGTTGCACCGTTTCGTAAGGCTCACCATCACCACAGCAGGGACCTGGACTCCTTCCTTCCGGAGGGTACGCCTGCGATCTGCAGATCTCCGCTGGACCACCAGAAACCGGAGAGCTGATCTGAGCAGGGAAGGATGGAGACCGCTTACCCGGATTGCCTGAAGCAGGGTTGTGGTAATGCTCCGGTTAAGAGTCTCAAGACAGGAACTGTCGTCAGGGATCACCCGGGAACCGGATGATTCAGGGATCATGATCCCTGACCTTTCTGAGTCTTCATGTCAGGAACACTCACCTCAGGGTGGTGATATCTCCCCCTCCCCTTGGTTCCAAA
>CAZXRT010000150.1:0-5688 GCA_964642535.1 uncultured Methanospirillum sp. | reverse complement strand
GGGCTGTCAGCGATCGTCACCGTGCAGCCATATCCGGTGATAATGGAGCAGACTGCCCTGATCACTGCCGGGTGGGTGCAGACTGCCTTTTCAGGCGCTGATCCCATCAGGAGATTGGGTTTTACGAGAACATGCATACCGGGAGTGAGATACCTGCCGATCCCCCCGATTTGGTCTATTGCTTCGCTGACTGCTGCCTGAACATTCTCCCCGAGATAATCCTGGCACCGGACCAGAGAGACCGGAATTGTTCCCTCTCCGCGTTCTGCAAACCGGTTCATGAGTACACACATCAGGCTGTCAGGGAGTATTATTCTTCGCCTGAATTAAGGGGGGAGACTCTCCGTTCCCTTCTTCCTGCACTCCCTGCTTTGATGATTGTGCTGAATGGAAATTCCCGATTCCAGGTAATTGTCTGAATATGACTTGGGTTTTTCTCCGATCACGTGCGAATGCGGGAAAGCGCATTATCGAGATCGTCAGGGTCTGATAAGGGCAGGAAATGTGCAGATATCCGGCTTGCAGGATAAAATGGGGGTTGTGTGCATATCTGCATATCTCTAACCAAACCCTTTGAAATGAATAAATACTTCCGAAACTTGACTTCTCCCTCTGCGGTATTGTTATATATTTCTCCTGATTATAGCTTTTCAGGGACAGGGGGATTGCAGTGGACTGTATAAGTCTGTTATCACCAGTCATTGTTGTCCCGGGATAGCCGGAGGCATTTATCTCCGGGTCTGATCTGCTCTTTCTTACATGGTGGGAACATGAACAGCCCGATATTATACAAACTTCTGATGATCATGGTTGCGATATCACTGATTCCGCTTCTGGTTATCGGTTTTATCTCGATCACCGGCACTCAGAATCTGGGACTGTCTGCTGCAGATGATGCCAGGGTCATCGGAATGGAGTCGGTGAACAATGCCTCATCTGCGATGAACATCCTTGGGGAGGAGATGATCCGAAGGATCGCCCAGGATGTTGCAAAACAGGTTGAGATCTATATCAACGCTCATCCTGCAATGACTGTTGCTGACCTGCAGTCAGATACGGAGTTTCAGAAGATCATCGTGCAGTCTGTCGGAAAGACCGGGTATACCACCGGAATGGATGCACAAACACTGATCAACCGGTTCCATAGTAACAGCAAGAACGTAGGCACGGATTACCACACGATGGAGACATCAAACCCTGAATTCTATGCCATTCTTGCACAGGGTTCGAGCTGCCAGGATTCAAGCGGGTATTATCCGTGGAAGGATGCTGACGGGGTGTTCAGGGAGAAGTACGGCTATTATATCTGTACAAATGCGAAGACTGCTGATGGGGTGACCCTGCGTATCGGTGCCACGACATATATTGATGAGTTTTCCCAGCCGGTCCGTGAGATTGAAGAGCAGATCAATACCCGGATCAACCAGACCACCGCTACGATTAATGATAAAACCACAAGCGTGACCGGCCTGATCATCCTTGTGACCGTGGTAACGATGCTCATCGTGCTTGTGATCGGGTATATCTTTGCACAGAGCATCAGCAACCCGATCCGGCAACTGACCGTTCAGGCTGAGCAGCTGAGCAGGGGCGATCTCCGCCGGGTTACGACTGCAAAAAGTGGAACGGTGGAGATTGATCAACTGAACGAGGCTTTCTCTGTCATGCAGGGTTCGCTCGAAGAGAAAGCAGATGCGGCCCAGGAGATTGCGAAAGGAAACCTGGGTGTCTCCATCCCGGTCATCTCTGATGAGGATACTCTTGGCAAGGCGATGGTTACCATGAAATCCGCGATATCGGCCCTTGCCTCTGACATCGATTCCCTGGTAACCCATGCCAGCAATGGCTCTCTCTCGCAGAGGGCTGATACCAGCCGCTATGAAGGAGAGTTTTATCAGATCATCACCGGGATCAACACCCTGCTCGATGCGGTGGTCTCCCCCCTGAACGAAGCGATCCGTCTCTCACGCACCTATGCTGACAATCAGTTTTCAGACCGGTTTAATCCATCAATTCCGGTTTCCGGCAGTTTTGCTGATTTCCGCGACTCACTCGATCATCTCGGGACCCAGATATCCCGGACCGTGTCGGTGATCTCTGATCGCATCGTGACGCTGACTGCCGGGACTGAGGAGGTGGAGGCGAGTATCCAGTCGATCACCACCGGGGCTGATCAGGCTGCCGGTTACGTGACCCGGATGAGTGAGAACTCACGAAAAGGTCAGGAAAGCGTTGCCGAGATCTTAAAGACGATCGAGGATCTCTCCATTGCTGTTTCTGACATATCGGTCAAGGCGGAACGGGTATCTGGACTTGCCAATGCCATGAATGATCTCTCTGCGAAAGGAGAGGAACTGGCACGAAACGCTGAGACCGGGATGACCGGGATTGACTCATCGACAAAGAACCTGGATCAGATGATCCAGACAATCAGGGGTGAGATGGCTGAAATCAGCAGCGTCATCACCATCATCACGGATATTTCTGACCAGACCAACCTCCTGGCTCTCAATGCAGCGATCGAGGCCGCACGGGCAGGAGAGGCAGGGATGGGATTTGCTGTTGTTGCAAACGAGGTAAAGGATCTCGCAACCCAGTCAAGACGTTCTGCAGAACGGATCGGGGAGATGATCACGAGGCTTTCGACCCAGTCTGATAATGCGGCGAAGGTGATGAATGATGCAAACCTGCAGGTGAAGGCAGGGATCGATTCCGTATCCCGGACTCTGTCGGTTTTCAAGGATATCGCAGAGTCTATCGAGGAGATATCCCAGAAGATCACCGATGTAGCCGCCGGATCCGAAGAGCAGGCTGCTGCCGTGCAGGAGGTGACTGCGATTGTTAATGAAGTACTCGTGATGCTCCAGCAGACCGCGGAACATGCTGCTGATACCGAGAAGGTGACCCATGAAACCGTGACTTCCATTCAGGATGTCAGTCAGGTGATGCTCTCGGTGAACCGGGTTGCCGACGATCTCAACTCCGAGATGCAGCGGTTCAGGGTATAACCCCGATCTTCCTTCCTTCCTTCTTTTTCTCTGCGTCCGGGCGCCTGTCGCTTCTGAAGCGCTGGCAGAAGCATCCCAGAGCCTTATCTGTTTTCCCGCTGAAATGTGAATCAGGTCAGGCTGATCTGATGGATCTTCTTCCGGTTATCGAGAGTATTCTTACCCTTTTTATCCTGATTGCGGTCGGGTATGCCGCGTTTGGGTCCGGGATCATCACCCGCGAGGGCGTCTCCGGGCTCTCGAGCCTTCTTGTGAATATCACGCTCCCCTGCCTGATCCTGGAGAGTATGCAGGTGCCGGTTACCAGCGATCGGATCGGCCAGATGGAGATGATCTTTCTCATCGAACTGGTCGTATATGCGGTATCGTTTGCATCTGCTTTCCTCGTTCCCCGTCTGCTGAAGAGTTCCCGGTTCGAGTCAGGGGTGCTCGGGTTCATGCTGATCTTCTCCAATCTCGGGTTCATGGGCTACCCGGTCTGTGAGACCTTCTTCGGTCCTGAATCGCTCTTCTATGTGACCCTGATCAATATCCCGTTCGGCCTGCTGGTCTTTACCGTCGGCATCTTCCTGCTGAGGCCTGATCTTGCCAGAGAGCCTGATTTCAGGCGGATATGTTCGCCGGGACTGGTAGCCTCACTCATCGGGCTTCTCTTCTTCTTCACCGGTTTTGTTATCCCGGTCCCGTTCTCAGAATCGATCTCGATCCTCGGATCGGTCACGACACCGCTTGCGATGATCGTGATCGGCTCACTGCTTGCAACCCTGCCGGTGGGATCGATGTTTGCAGATATCAGGATCTGGATTATCTCCCTCTTCCGGCTCGCAATCATCCCGGTCATCACCCTCCTGCTGATCCGGCCGTTCGTCTCCGATCCCCTCCTCCTTGGAGTGCCGGTCCTTCTTGCAGCGATGCCGGTTGCTGCCAATACGGTGCTCCTGGCCGAGGAGTACGGGGTGAATTCAGAACTTGCCTCAAAAGGGGTCTTCCTCTCCACGGTCCTCTCTGTTTTCACGATACCGGTCATCGCCCTTCTGCTCGGGACATCCTGAACCGGTATCGTTATTATAATCCGGGGTGATCTCGATACTGGTGAACCATGGGCAGTGAGGTATACCTTGCACGAATGCGGATAAAAAGTCCGGAAGAGAACAATCTCATGAAAATAACCCGGCTGCTCCACGCTGCCGGACTGGAAGGGTTCGTATCCGAAGGAGATCTGACTGCGATCAAGCTTCATTTCGGAGAACCGGGGAATGATACCTATATCAAACCGGTCTTTGTCAGGCAGGTCGTTGATGAACTCCGGGCCCTGGGTGCAAAGCCGTTCCTCACCGATACCAACACGATGTATATTGGCGCCCGGCATAACGCTGCTGACCACCTGCAGGTTGCGATCAGGCACGGGTTCTGTTATGCCGTTGCTGATGCCCCGGTGATCATCGCGGACGGTCTGACCGGAAAGAATGAGCGGCCGGTTTCGGTGAAGGGGAATCATTTTAAGACCGTGAGGATCGCGGGTGACATTGCTGATGCAGACGGCATGATCGTCCTCTCCCATGTCAAAGGGCATGCCCTCTCCGGATTTGGGGGTGCGATCAAGAACCTTGCGATGGGATGTGCAACGCCTCTTGGAAAGCGGGAACAGCACCAGGGGATGCAGGCATCCGTTGATGAGCGTTTATGTGTGGGATGTGGGTTTTGTGTCACCCAGTGCCCGTTTGATGCTATCCGCTGTGACGGAGCACTCGCCAGGGTGGACAAGTCGATCTGTTATGGCTGCTCGGCATGTCTGCAGGTCTGCCCTGAGAAGGCGATCGATTTCAACTGGGAAGAGGATGTGCCGAAATTCATTGAGCGGATGGTGGAGTATGCAGCAGGAGCCGTGTCCGGCAAGGAAGGAAAGGTCATCTATCTCAGCTTCGTGATGGACGTCACACCGGATTGCGACTGTGTTCCCTGGAGTGACTCATCCATCGTGCCTGATATCGGGTTTCTCGCCTCCACCGACCCGGTTGCGATCGATGCAGCTGCCATTGACCTGATCAACCAACAGACCGGGATTGCCGGCACCTGCCTTCATGACCATCACCAGCCGGGAGAGAATAAGTTCAGGGGACTGTGGGCGAAAGTGGATGGTGAACACCAGGTCAGGTATGGCGAGAAGATGGGACTTGGGAGCAGGAAGTACAGCCTGGTGGAGATATAGGAACTCTTTTTTCATTAACGGAATTTTACAAAGGCAGATAAACGCTTCATTTTGACAGACCGGAATCAGGTTTTCGAAACCTCCCCATTGGCACCTCAATCTCAAATCTCGCTCCCTTCCCCGGTTTTCCGGTCTCCCTGATAGACAATTCGGTGATGGAGAGCACTTCCCGTGAGAGGAACAGTCCGATCCCGGTATGTTTCCCGTACCCGTGATCAAAGATACACTCCTTCTCCTCTTTCGAAACACCGGCTCCGTCGTCTTCACAGCTAATCTTCAGGGCATTGCCGCTCTCTTTGGCAGAAAACCGGATCTTCTTCACCGATCCTCCATGGCGGATCGCATTCTCCATCAGGCTCGTAAACACTTTTCGAATCAGTGGATCCGCATAGATCTCGAGCTCTGGCGGGACCTTATTTTCTACGAGAACACCGCCAAGAGGAACCTCGTTCTGTGCCGAGTCGATGATTC
>CAZXRT010000149.1:3512-5698 GCA_964642535.1 uncultured Methanospirillum sp. | reverse complement strand
CCGGGTAGACACCGGGATCATACCGCTCCCCACCCTCGAATGTGGCAACGAGGGGGAGATCGGCGGAAGACATTCCGGAAACAGACGTTTCCTGCGGCTCTGAGAGAACAGAAGCAGGAATGGTCAGCATGCAGAGCAGCAGAAAGAGGAGAAAACCTTTCATAATGGTATCAGTCACAGTCGTACCATATAATAGATAGGTGCCTTCACAACCCGAAGATGAGACAGTGCAGATGCGGGTCAGAACAGGGAAACACTCACCAATACGATTTTTTCCTGCCTGGGAGACAGTACTCTCATCAGTGCACAGGAATAATGATTCTTTCTCTGACAATACCGGGAGCGGATGCTTGAATACCTAGGACACTCCAATTCCTGGTCAATGAACACTGCTGTATTCTCTCCCCTTATCATGGGTATCATGGCTCTCTGCCTGATCAGCCAGGGGGCATGGGCTGATTCCTACGGAGAGAAAGCACAGGAACACCTGAAGTATATTTCTGGAGAGATAGGAGGACGATATCCCGGGTCGCAGGCAGAAGAGGAGACCGGAGAGTATATTTTTACCCGGTTCACGCAATACGGGTATACTCCGACGATCCAGTCTTTTTCTTTTACCGATGAGGATGGATTAATGCAGAGATCCAAAAATATTATCGCGGTAAAAGAAGGACAATCTCCGGACTCTGTCATCATCGGAGCACATTATGATTCAATGGATAAGGGGAGGGGTGCTGATGACAATGGATCCGGGATTGCTGTCCTGCTCGAACTGGCAGAACGAATGTCAGTCCTGAATACTTCTCACTCCATCATCTTTGCTGCCTTCGGTGCGGAGGAGAATGAGCTTGATGGATCCCGGCACTTTGTTCAGAACCTGGACCTGAAAGACCGGGATTTTCTTATTGGCTTTATCAATCCGGATGGTATCATTGCCGGCAATGAACTGTATCTGTACGCAGATACAGACACCCGGTTGTATCATCTTGTCGGGAGTACCCCCCAAATCTCAGCATTTACCTTTCTCCCTTCAGAATACTTAGAGGATGAGGATGGTTCCCCCTGCGATTGTGCCGATGTCTCCCCATTCCAGGAGGAGGGAATTCCATTCCTGTTCATAGAAGCGACTGATTATTCACAAGGAGAAGAAGACGGGTGGACCCAGGTTGATCCCCGGTATGGTGATGAAGGAGTGATCCGGCATACCTCATATGATACAATCCCGTACATCAACTCATCATTTCCCGGACGAATCGAGGAACGGTTATCAACCGTTGTCTCCTTTGTGATGGAATCTTTCACAAGCAGCGAATAATACCAGACAGGTGCAGGATAGTGAAGGATTCTGATGGCGATACCTCCCGGGCAGAAGATCGGAATCTTCAATCATTATATACCGGTTCACTCCATGAGTAAACGGATACCTGACGACACTCCCGGATCATGACTATTCACCTTTCGGAGCACGGATACGTCGCCATCGGTGGCTGCATCGGATCCATCCTCCGTTACCAGATCAATGAATGGATCCCCTCACTTCTCGGAACCCTTCTCGTCAATCTTCTTGGTTCCATCGCTATCGGATATCTCATGTATGAATCCCTGTACCTGGGAGGATTCAGCCGGCAGACCCGTATCTTCCTTGGAGCCGGGATCATCGGATCATTTACCACCTTTTCTGCGTTTGCGACCCAGAGTCTTGCGGCAGGCCCGGTGTGGGGAGTCATCAATATCTGTGCAAACATCTTTTTCGGTCTTGCCGGGGTCTCTCTCGGACGCCACATCATCATCTCCCAGAGGGGGACGGAATGGAACATCTGATCCTGGTCGGCCTTGGGGGAGCCATCGGTTCGGTAGTCAGGTTCGAACTCTCTAAGCTCAGGCCGGCCTTCGGCATTCCGCTCGGAACTGCCTGTGTGAATATCATCGGGAGTTTCATCTTCTCCCTTGTCGCGTTCTCCCGGTCACCCGAAGATTCGTTCTATCTCATCGATGTGGGTATCCTGGGCGGGTTTACCACCTTCTCCACTTTCTCTTTTGAAACATACCGGATGATTGAAGAGGCTGAGTATCGAACGATGCTTGCCAACATCACCATCAATCTCGGGGGAAGCCTCCTGGGAGCTGGGGCTGGGTTTCTGATCATCTCAACAGTCGTCAGCAGTATCCCGATGTATACAAATGCA
>CAZXRT010000149.1:1684-3502 GCA_964642535.1 uncultured Methanospirillum sp. | reverse complement strand
ACACTTACTGCAGGAGTATCATGCTGACGCAAGGAATGTTATTACGGGTGTATATTGCAGAATCTGCACGTATCGGAAAGAAACCAGCATATAAGCATCTCGTGGAGATGTTCATGGAACGGGGATTTCCCGGCTGTACCGTCTTTCGGGGGATGGTCGGATACGGTCATGAACGGGTGATTCATACGGTTGATGTCCTCAACTTCTCCCTTGACCTGCCGGTGGTGATCGATGTCGTGGACACAAAAGAGAAGATCCTCGCCATCGCCGGGGAAGTGGAGGAACTGGTGGAACACGGGCTGGTGATCATCCAGGATGTGCAGATGGGCAGAAAACAGTAAATTCTGCCGGATACCAGGACTCCACGACAGGATAATCATCAGCGTATGGACAAGAATCACGCATCGGTTAAAACCGCATACAAGATCATCATTCTCCTCGGCATTGTCGCCCTCTGTGGTGATATCATCTACGAGGGAGCACGGAGCATCAGTGGCCCGTATCTCCTCTCATTCGGAGCTTCCGCCGTCCTGGTCGGGACGATCACCGGTGCAGGAGAGTTCCTCGGATATGCCGTCCGGCTCATCTCCGGCCGGGTTGCCGATTCATCACGCCGGTACTGGGCCCTTACTATCGGAGGGTACGCGATGCTGATCGCAATCCCGCTTCTTGCCTTTGCCGGATCCTGGGAGATGGCCGCCCTCCTCTTCATTCTCGAGAGGATCGGAAAGGGTATCCGCTCGCCGGCAAAAGATGCCATCCTGGCAAACGCTACCGCACCCGTCGGCAGGGGAATGGGATTTGGGATCCATGAACTCCTCGACCAGATCGGTGCCGTTCTCGGGCCGGTAATCCTGGCTCTCTCACTGGCAGGAACCGGTGCATACCAGGCAGGCTTTCTCTGGCTTTTCATTCCGTTCATTCTCCTGATGGGAGTTGCAGCCCTTGCCTGGCGGATGCTTCCTGACCCGGTGGGATTTGAGATGCACCAGCCGTCATCACAGAGTGGTGAAGCAGGGATCAACCGGGAGTTCATGATATTCTCCCTCTTCACGCTCCTCTGCACCGCCGGGTTCCTCTCCTTTCCCCTGATCTCGTTCCATGCCCTCCGGACCGGCCTCCTCCTTCCCTTTGAAGTTCCCCTCCTCTATGCCCTTGCCATGCTCGTTGATGCCGCCATAGCACCAGTGAGTGGAAAACTATATGATCAGCGGGGAATCATCCTGCTCCTTGTCATCCCGGTTATCGGGATCATCATCCCTTTTCTTGGGTTCGGGATGAGCAGGGAACTTATCTATGGTGCTGCAATCCTCTTTGGAATCTCCATGGGCATGCAGGAGACCGTCCTGCGGGCAGTGGTTGCAGACCGGATTCATATCTCTAAACGGGGCACTGCATACGGCATATTCAATACCGTCTACGGAGCAGGGTTTTTCATCGGAGGGATGTTAGTCGGATGGCTGTATGAGAATCTCCAGAGTCTGGCCCCGGTTGCCCCTGCGGTCCTGTCGGTTCTCGCATGCGGGGTTTTCTTCCTGATGAAAAGGGCTGCATTGGGGGAGAATGCCGGATAATCTGCATCTGATAACTGGTGCCTGATGAGTCGTGAGCCATCTGATCCACCCGATCCATCCGGTTTTTGATTAGCCTTGAATATGACTTTTGAGGTTAACCGCTTTGGTTGCTCAAAAAACCCTTCTCAATTACACCCGGAGCAGGGGATTGATGAGAACTTTTCTGTTCGTTCCCTGACCGTGTACAGAACTGGTTTTTTTTAGAACCATTATCTGTCTTATTACAGGATATCCCTGATTCTAC
>CAZXRT010000149.1:0-1674 GCA_964642535.1 uncultured Methanospirillum sp. | reverse complement strand
TCACTCAGGAAAAAGAAAAACAGCTCTTCTCTCGGTTATATCGAACTCAGTACTCGTCATCCTGAAGCGGGTAGTCGGATTAGCACTTGGATCCGTGAGTATCATCTCTGAAGCAATCCATTCGGGAATGGATCTGCTCGCATCCTGTATTGCATTTGTATCCGTGAAAAAATCGGCAGAGGCACCAATGAGGAACACACATTCGGACATGGCAAATTTGAATCAATATCCGGCCTTTTTGAAGCAATTCTCATCTTTATAGCAGCCATTCTGATCATCCATGAAGCGATCATGAAATTGATTGAACCTTCATCAGAGCCGATGAACCAGACACTCATGCTGGCCGGTATTGCGATTATGGCATTCTCTGCCGGTATGAACGCTTTTGTCTCACAGCGTCTGATGATAATTGCGAAGAAGACAGAGTCCATTGCTCTTGAGAGTGATGCCTGGCACCTTCGCACCGACATTTATGCTTCAGTCGGGGTCATGATCGGCCTTATTCTGATCCAGGTGACCGGGATTATGATCCTTGATTCCCTGGTTGCCATCGCAGTTGCCCTGGTCATCATGAAAGCCGCGTATGACCTCACGATGAAATCATACCGCGACCTGGTTGATTACCGGCCCGGAGATCTTTATTGACCTGCACCTGGTCGTTGATAAGGATATATCAGTCGAACAATCCCATGATTTCACGGACCACCTGGAAAACGATCTGAAACTTGAGTTTCCCCGGGCATGTGTTACGATCCACGTTGAACCAAATACCGGTGAGAATGCAGGAAAAAGCCAGCTCTGTGAGAATACCCGGGAAACAGAATCGTGATATCAGAAGAGAAGATCAGGAAATAATCTCTTCGCTTTTTGTGACCAGAATCATGATTCTGATAAGGAGTATGATTCTGCCCTGAATCCTTCCTATTCATTGAGTCAATGAACCTCTGGCAGGCTCCTGGCATTCCCGGGGTCATGGCCCATGTTGAATCACATTTCCGGTCCAGCTCCCTGGCTCTCCTGATTCATCATCACACAGGGAAAACTGGTTTTTCACCCACCTTCCTCCGGCCGTTCCAGACTTTATACACTTCAAACCAGAGGACACTCACGACTCCGGCCAGAACACAGGTAATCAGTTCTTCGATTGATATCGGGGCAAACCTGAACAGATCCTGAAGTCCGGGAATGGTAAGGATGAGGCCAAGTGCCAGCAGGGTTCCGGCAAAAACCCATCCCATCGCTTTGTTCGGAGTCCGGACGGTCCGAATCATCGTCTCTGACCATGACCGGTTGGTCAGGATCAGGAGAAGATTGGCAATGACGATGGTGGTAAACGTAAGCGTTCTGACTTCTGCTTCGATAAGACCCCTGCTCATCGCATGTAGGTATACGAGGAAAACAACGGTTAGTACCACAAACCCCTGAAGAAGGCTGAGGAAGAGAGTCTTTCTGGTAAAAAGCCGTTCATCCTTCTGCCTTGGTGGTCGTTTCATCACATCCTGCTCCTCCTTTTCAGATTCAAACACGATGGAACAGGAAGGATCAATGATCAGTTCAAGGAATACGATATGAACCGGCATGAGAATGAGCGGCAGATTAAAAAGAACCGGAATGAGTGATATCCCGGCAATCGGGATATGAATCGAGAAGATATATGCCATCGCCTTTTTCAGG
>CAZXRT010000148.1:5440-5757 GCA_964642535.1 uncultured Methanospirillum sp. | reverse complement strand
GCCCGGCGATCTTCTCGACTTTCTCCGGTATACCGGGATCGAAGGAGCGGAGCAGTACCGATCAGACACCGGAGAGAGCGGCCTTCATTTCCCTGATAAGTGACGGGTTATTATTGATGGAATAGAGCTCAAGATAGTTACGGTCAAAGACTTTGATATAATTCTTTTCTATCTCACCGGAGTTGTCAGAAAAATCCCTCGCCCTCCATTCAAATGCATGATCAAGCAGGATGATGTCAGCCCCTTTGTGATAATCAACCCATACATTCCTGCGGGATGCCGCCTGGGGCAGAAGATTATACTGGGTGGAGATCGAA
>CAZXRT010000148.1:0-5430 GCA_964642535.1 uncultured Methanospirillum sp. | reverse complement strand
GGCGGGATGAGAGAGATAACCTGCTCGACATACTCGCGGTGATCATCAATTGCAGGCATATTATATTCAAGATGAGAAACCATCAGACCTACGGCCGGTGACCAGGCCACCATTCCGATCAGGCTGCTGATTACAAGACAGCCAATGATTGGGTTGTATAGGTTTTTCGACTGAACATAATCCAGATTACGGATACGTGAAAGCCCAACGATGAGAGCAGAAAAGATGCCAGGGATGAGCAATGCCGAGTAATGGAAATAGACACTGAAGTACACCGTCCCTGATAGAATAATCTCAAAAAAGGACGGAATCAAAATGAGGATCATCTCAGGGGCCGCAAGGGGAATGAGCAGCAGGGGGACCAGGATCTGCATAACATAATTCCCCCTGTCACCGCTGTTTCGGCTTAGCGTTCCTATCGGATCATAATACTGGGCAAGAGATCCCGATTGGAGCCCTGAAGAGGCGGGCACAAAGACTGGTTGAATAACAAAGAAGAAAGCAGCGACAGTACAGAGTGAGAGAATAATCAGTGCAATAAACTGCCAACGTTCTTTCAGGGAATCCTTCCGGGTAAAGACCAGTCCCATAAGACCGATCATCAGGATTATCAGGAAAACATCCTCTTTCACACAAAGAGAGAGGACAGCTGATAGAAGCATCAGGTTCTTTCTTCCGGTAAGAAAGCCGTACAGGGTTGAACCGACCAGAAGGGGAACAAATGCCACTTCGTGAAAGTCATACAGGTTGACCCCGTGTAGGGGCGAGTAGATCAGGTATAACCCTGCAACGAGGCACCCGGTCTCTTTACCGATCATCTCCCTGCCGAGAAGGTAGAGAGGAAATGCCCCGAGTGCAAGAAGAAGAGTCTGGATGACAAGCAATGTCTGGGGGACAGGCGCAAGCAGGTACAGGGGAACCAACAGAAAGAGGATGGGAGAGAAATGGACACCGAAGTGTGAGCCCGCTACCATATGATGGGCTGACATCTCGATTGAATTGGCAAGCAATTCTCCATGCGTGGCAGTATTCCAGAGGGCCTGGTGAAAGATCGCAAGATCATACTCAAGCTGAAGAGTGTTGTACCTGACTACAGAGAGATACGTGAAAATGAGCATGTAGAAGAGAATCGCCAGGAGAGTGAGGAAATCAAAACGGTCAGGATGCCTGAATCGGGCATATGATCCCGGGAAACGGCCTGATAGGACTGTCTGACCGGAAGGAGATGATCTCATTAAAAGAGGTTCGGTCTTCAGGCTATTGAAGGTGACCCCGGAAGAACTAACCGATTTTCGGGCCTGGAAGGCAAAAAAAAGATCGGGTGATTTATTATTTCTTCTGGAACTGGGGCATCATTGCCCGTATCTCGGCACCGACCTCTTCAATCTGGTGCTCTTCATCAGCTCTTGTCAGCGCAGAGAAGACCGGCCGGTTTACCATGTTCTCAAGAATCCATTCCTTGGCAAACGTCCCGTCCTGGATCTCCTCAAGAATCTCCTGCATGGCCAGGTATGACTCTGGTCCGATAACCCTCGGCCCACGGGTCAGGTCGCCAAACTGTGCTGTGTTCGAGATAGCACTGCGCATTTTGGTAAATCCGCCTTCATAAATGAGATCTACAATCAGCTTGGTCTCATGCAGAACCTCAAGGTATGCCATCTCGGGTGCATATCCTGCCTCAACAAGAGTCTCAAATCCTGCCCTGATCAGCGAGGTGATGCCTCCACACAGGACTGCCTGTTCTCCAAAAAGATCGGTCTCCGTCTCTTCGCGGAAGTTTGTCTCAAGCACAACAGCCCGGGTTGCCCCGATACCCTGGGCATATGCCAGGGCTACCTGGCGGGCATGTCCGGAGACATCCTGGTGAACAGCGATGAGGGCCGGGACACCCATTCCCTCGGTATAAGTCCTGCGTACCATGTGACCGGGACCTTTCGGAGCAACCATAACCACATCAACATCAGCCGGGGGGACAATCTGCCCGTAATGGATGTTGAAGCCGTGTGAAAACATCAGTACCTTGCCTTTCTTGAGGTTTGGGCCGATAGATTCCCGGTACACGGCTGCCTGGTGCTCGTCAGGGACCAGGATCTGAATGATGTCAGCCTTCTGTGCCGCTTCGTTGACATCATACACACTGAATCCTTCACTTTTTGCAAGATCCCAGCTCTTTCCCGGCCGAAGTCCGATGATCACGTTCAGACCGCTGTCTTTCAGGTTCAGAGCCTGGCCTCTTCCCTGGGATCCATATCCGATCACGGCAATAGTCTTCTTTCCGATTGCCTTGGGATCGACATCCTTGTCATAATACTTCTGGATCATTGATGACCTCTGGTTTCTCCTTAAGTATTCAGATATGAGTCAGGCAGATATCTCTTTTCCTTCCTCATGGCCGGTTTTTGATCGTGAGAGACGGCATATCCATCCGTGGTGCACTTACGCGCACCGATTGGTGCAGGGCTGATTCCTGAAGGGGAGGTGCGGGCCAGCCGGACCGTGAGTAAACCTTTCATCTCCGGTGCCATAATCACTACCATGGAGCAGATTAGATGAAGTATGAGATTAAGTACCGCCCGAGTTATGGATATCTCGTCGTAACACTCCAGCCAGGCGAGTCAATTACTGCCGAAGCCGGGGCGATGACCTACATGCAGCCGACGATTGAGGTGCATACCCGCAAGCGGAAACAGGGACTTCTATCCACCATCGGGATGACTCTTCTTGGAGGCCAGTCATTCTTTGTCAATGACTTCACGGCTACGAAAGGCCCGGGAGAAGCAGGTTTTTCCGCAGCCCCACTCGGGGACGTGGAGGTTCTCGAGGTGAAACCTGAAAAGGGGTACATCATCCAGAAGGCAGCATATATCGCTTCTGAACAGGGAGTAAACCTGGACGTGGAATGGCAGGGATTTTCCAAAGGGATCTTCGGACAGGGACTCTTCATGATCAAGACATCGGGACAGGGACTCCTCTTCATAAACACGTTCGGAGCCATTGACCGCCACACCCTGGCTCCTGGGGAGCACCTGATCGTTGATAATTTCCATCTGGTCGCATTCAGTGACACCTGCCAGTACACGGTTACCAAGTTTGGAGGCTGGAAAGAGACATTACTCTCCGGGGAATTCCTGGTCACAGATATCACCGGACCCGGGGAAGTATACATCCAGACAAAGAACATCAGGGAACTGGCAGACTGGATATGGACCCTGATCCAGCCCAAGATCCAGACCAGTTCACGGTGACGGAAGTTTGGTGCGCCCCGGGAAAAAATCGGTATCTGGTGCACCAGATAGGAGGCTAAAAAAGAACCAACATATAATATCTCACCTTTTTCAGGCATACTTTTATCAGAAAACGCACGCCACATACTCATGGGAATGAAATCCTATGAGTGATTGTTTTATTGTTCGCTAAATCGTTACGCTTTTTCGATACAACACTCCGTGACGGGGAACAGACGCCCGGAGTATCACTGACCCCTGCAGAAAAACTTGAAATTGCCACAGCCATTTCTGATATCGGGGTCCATGTGATCGAAGCCGGCTCTGCCGTTGCATCGGAAGGCGAGAGGGTGGCGATCCGCATGATCGCCGATGCCGGTCTGGCTGCCGAATGCTGTACGTATGTCAGGGCTCTTGCCCAGGACATCGACTGTGCGGCTGATGCCAATGCTGACTCAGTTCACCTTGTCGTTCCGGTCTCAGACCTGCATATCACCAGGAAGATGCAGAAGAGTCGTGAAGAAGTTCACGAGATGGCGATGACGGCAGTCACCTATGCAAAGGAACGCGGGCTGATCGTCGAGTTATCAGGAGAAGATGCATCCCGGGCTGACCAGGACTTTCTTACATCCCTGTATCGCGACGGTGTTGAAAACGGGGCTGACCGGCTCTGCTTCTGCGATACGGTCGGAGTACTCACCCCGGAACGGGCTGCGGAGATCATCCCCCCGCTCTGCATGGCTCCCCTGAGCATTCACTGTCACAACGACCTCGGGCTTGCCCTGCCTACCACCCTTGCAGCATTACGGGCAGGAGCGTCCTGTACCCATGTCACCGTAAACGGACTGGGGGAGAGAGCAGGCAACACCCCCTTTGAAGAGGTAGTGATGGCTCTTGAGACACTGTACGGGTACAAAACCGGGATTGAGACCAGGAAGATATACCCGCTCTCAGCGCTCGTGTCACGTCTGACCCGGATCCCGTTTGCGACAAACAAGCCGATTGTGGGTACAATGGCATTTACCCACGAGAGCGGGATCCATGCCCACGGCCTGTTCAGGGACACCCGCACGTATGAGCCGATGGCTCCTGAAACGGTCGGAAGAACACGCCGGATCGTTCTCGGGAAGCATTCCGGTTCCGCATCAGTCAAGGCAGCCCTGACCGAACTCGGATACTCTCCCAATCCCCGGCAGCTCGAAGAGATTGTCAAGAGGGTCAAGGCCTTGGGAGATGAGGGGAGAAGAGTGAGTGATACTGATGTGATGGCCATCACCGATGCGGTCATGCTGCTGGAATGCAAACCAATCATCAGTGTCAAGCAGTTTACTGTCGTCAGCGGGTCAAATATTCTCCCTACTGCTTCTGTCACGATGGAAGTGAACGGGGAGGAGGTGACCGGTGCAGCAACCGGTGACGGACCTGTTGACGCAGCCCTTCGGGTTCTGCGCCAGTCAGTGGCGAGTGCCGGTGATATCAGGCTTGAAGAATACCATGTCGATGCCATCACCGGTGGAACTGATGCAATGGTTGAAGTGACGGTAAAACTGAACAAGGATGGAAGAAGTATCACCTCATGCGGAGCCAGGACCGATATTATCCAGGCCAGTGTAGAGGCGGTAGTCACCGGTATGAACCGGTTATTGAGAGGGAATGATGAAAAGCGGCGCACAGATACTGATTGAAGGACTGAAGGAACAGGGAGTTGATGTCATCTTCGGGTATCCTGGCGGTGTCGTCCTTCCCATCTATGACGAGTTGTACGATGCAGATATCAGGCATATCCTGGTCAGGCATGAGCAGGCAGCCATCCATGCGGCAGACGGATATGCAAGGGCGAGTGGAAAGACCGGAGTATGTCTGGCTACTTCGGGCCCCGGGGCCTGTAACCTGGTAACGGGCCTTGCCACTGCGTACATGGATTCCATCCCCGTGGTTGCCCTTACCGGGCAGGTTCCGACAAACCTCCTTGGAAATGATGCATTCCAGGAGTCTGATATCACCGGGATCACGATGCCGGTGACCAAGCATAATTTCCTGGTCCAGGATGTCAGGGATCTGAAACGGATCATCAGAGAGGCTTTTTATATCGCCAGCACGGGAAGAAAAGGACCCGTTCTCATCGATATTCCCAAAGATGTCAGCACGGCAAAAATTATCGATGAGGACGGTCCTGCCCAGCAGATCAGGCTTCGGGGATACAAGC
>CAZXRT010000147.1:0-5799 GCA_964642535.1 uncultured Methanospirillum sp. | reverse complement strand
GTTTGAATCGCGGATCTTGTTCAGGCTGTCTGCGAGTGCAATGAGGTAATATGATCCCGGGATAACATTCAGCGGAATGGTAACCGAGGCCGATCCTTCCCGTGCTTTCCCGATAGCAAGATCAGATACATCCCCAAAGCCCAGTTCAATGTCATCATCACTTATCAGGCCGTCACGGGATAGGTATAAGGCCAGTCTGAACTGTCCGGCATCTGCATCACCTGCGTTCTTTACCAGAGTGGTGACCGGGATAGAATCACCAAGATATGCTTCTGATGGACCGGAAACCCGATCTATCAGCAGGTCCGCCTTCTTGTTTGAGATAGGCTCATCCACCGGTGTTTTGGGAACAGCTAACTGAGACCCTCCAAGCTGGGATCCCTCACTTGATGTAACTTCAGGCACTTCAACCAGACCTGGCGCGGTTTTTCCATTGTTATCCTCACTTATCTCCATCACCGCATTATTGGGATCCATGTAGGCTCCGATATAGTAATTGCCGGATGGGATCTGGGAGATCGGGAAGTATCCTTCGATTGTCTTCTTTGTTCCCGGAAGAAGATTGGGAACAAGGTAAAAACCAATCGCCGCGTCGTTCGAACTGACAGGAGTTGTGTATGATCCATAAAAGGTGATGAAGAAGTCACGTGACGGTTTTATCCCTTCATTACCAATAGTGGCAGTAATTTCCACCTGGCGGGTTTCAGGATTAATGACTGCCTGCAGATCGTAGATGACCAGGTCAGGACCTGTCGGGTCAGGTTTTTTACTGACATCGATATCTGACTGAATCATGTCTTTCAACTTATCTTCTGATTGGACTGGTCGTGCCGTCGGAACGGGAGTGATATCTAGTTCTGCAAGAGCTCCGACTTTTTTTCTGAATGGATCCTCAATAAGCGGATCGAGTTCCCGGGCCCGGGAAAAACTCTCCTGTGCTTCATTTGTCCGCCCGAGCTTTTCCAGCACCCGTCCACGCCACAACCATCCGTTTGCAAGGGTTTCATCCTGAGAAAGCCCGTTTTCAATAAGCAGTAATGCCCGATCAAAATGATGGAGCGTATATTGAGCAACTCCTTCAGAAATCCAGTATTCAGGATAATCAAGCCTCTGCGTTATATCTTCTGCCCATACAACCCCGGTAACGGAGCAAAGCATGAGGATAAAAAAAATTATGAGTCTGCAGGGAGTTCTCACGGATATTCACCAGATATATAGATATTTTGTATTCCTGCACTTGATATCTTTTTGCCCGCAGGAAAAAGTGGACAGGTATACGAAAAGAACTTTGAAAAAAGGGTCAGGCCCCGATACTTGCAAGACTACAGGGGGAGTCGGTGTAAACCCAGTATGCACGCATAGGGACCAGAAGCGTAGAGTCGGTGTATGTTCCATTCCCTCCGTTGATAATCGTCTCTTCATTTCGCTGGTTTTCCGGACTCCAGCCGATTACCTGGGTCCAGGTTTTTCTGATTGATAAAAGTGCATCACGGGCAGATGCTTCTGTTGCACCGGAAAACCCGACAAGGTTCCAGCCGGTTGTCAGATCCTTTACGGGGGGGACCTGAAGAGGATCTACCGAATATGACAGTTTTACCTGTTTTGGTGTAGTGGAATAGATATAATACCCGTCAAGGGGCATGAGGGTATCATCAGGAGTCAGATCGATCCATCCCCCTTTGTCTGCGTTGTACGTCCAGATACTCCGGCCCGCTGAATCAATATCTGAGAATACCGATGCCTTATTCGTCTCTTCTGAAAGTCTGCGGGGAATTCCGACAAGATTCCAACCAGTCGTCAGGTCGATGGTGCCGGTATTATATGAATCAGAAAAATTATCAGTCACTGCGATCTGATCATCTGCACACACAATCCCTGCAGAGCAGACAATACCTACGAGAATTATAAACCAGATATACCATCTCATTTCAGTCAACACCAGGATTAAACAATAATTATGTATCGTTTCTACAAAGAGATATTTTATCCTGTCGTTTCAGATTTTTGTGACACGAGAATTGTCAGAACCGGGTATCCCGGCACTTTCCACACAGATGAGAAAAATTATCCTGCAACCTGAAAAAACTCCGTTTCATCTTGAAAGGACGCTTGAATGCGGCCAGGTATTCACCTGGACCAGAACTGGTGAGACGTGGAAGGGCATGATTGATGGTGAAGTGGTTACGCTCAGACAGTCAGGTTCCGTCATTTCATTCAACGGTATTACACGCAAAAAACTGATCCATTACCTGAATCTGGATCAGGATCTCCCTGGAGTTCTGGGCGCAATCAGGCTGTCTATCTCCAACTCCCATGCGGGAATCCCGGACCCGGTATTCGAGGCTGCTGCAACTTTTGCGTCAGGCCTTCGAATCATCAGGCAGGATCCCTGGGAATGCCTAATCTGTTTTATCTGTTCACAAAATTCCAATATTCCGGCAATAACCAAGAGAATTCATGCACTGTGTAAAAAATATGGAGAACCCGGGCAGGATGGGCAGTATACGTTTCCCACACCTGCAGCACTGAGCAGAGAATCCCCTGAATCGTTACGCCTGTGTAGCACCGGATACCGGGCAGAATATCTCTCTGCAACAGCACGTGTGATACTCACAGATCCCATGTTTCTTCCCCGAATCAGGGCTCTTCCCTATTCAGATGCAAAAAAAGAGATCATGCAGCTTCCCGGAGTCGGACCGAAGGTCGCTGACTGTGTTCTCCTTTTCGGGTTTGGATTTTATGAGGCAGTACCGGTTGATGTCTGGATCAGGTCCATCATTACATCCCGCTACCCGGAAGTGGACTTGTGTAAAGGAAAAAAGCAGAGTTGTTCGTATGATGATATTGCAGACTGGTGCAGACTGTATTTTGGGTTATATGCCGGTTATGCACAGCAGGTACTGTTTGCTTCACGAACCTGTCTCCCCGAGATCTGCCTTATGGAAAAATAACGGGTATTATTAACATCCACCCATTCCAAACCGGATAAGAGCTTTTCGGATCTCTTCCGGCCCAAGAACATGGGAAACCATCCCGGTCTCAATGGCAGATTGTGGCATACTTGCTATCGGAGCAGTTTTAGGATCCTGGGCGATGGTAATTCCTTTCAGATTTTTTATATATATGATGCCCTTAGCTCCGTCCTGTCCCATTCCTGTCAGAATGATTCCGGCATATCTGTCATCAACCCGGTTTTTCAGCGATGTCATTGTCTGATCGACTGCTGGCATGACACCGTGGATCTTCTCCCCTTCCACAAGATGAATAATTCGGTTACTTTCCAAAATGAGATGTTTTCCGGCCGGGGCAATGATGATCTCACCTTCAGATACCGTGTGGTTTTCCATACCGATGATAACATTCATCTTGGTAAGAGCGCTGAGATGTACTTTAAAAGCGTTGGTAAAGGCTGGAGGAAGATGCTGGACGATGATAATGGCACCCGTTATTCTGGGAAAACGGGCAAAAATCTCTTCCAGAATATAGGGACCGCCAGTAGAAGAACCAATGATTGCGATTCTCATGATGAATGATGCTCAGCGGAATCAGAAAATTCCGTGACGAATCCGGCATAATACTCACATTTCTGGATCAGATCATCGGAGTCAAACGGTTTGGTCATATAATCCAGAATCCATTCCTGCAGGCCGATCATCTTATTGTCAGGTGTATCCTTAGCGGTCAGCATGACAATGCCGATATCATGAAACAGGTCACTGGCAAGTATTGCAGATATCGTATCCCATCCATCCATTTCTGGCATCATGATATCCAGGAGGATAAGACCGCGAAATCCGGCCTTCAGATGATCAACACAGGATTTTCCACTATCTGCATTAACTACCCTGAAGCCGGCTTCTTCCAGAACGGTCCGGACAGCAACCCGTACATGGGCATCATCATCAACTATCATCACATTTTTTTTGGAATTCATGATTTTTCACCCGTGCTGCGAATTATCTGATTTCGTTTTCTTTCTTTTCCATCCTTATCTGCTACAACGACGGAAAATGTGAGGTTATCGGGGGATTTCTTTTTAATTGAACAGAGAAAGTAGCCCCTTTTCCACTTCCCTGACTTTCTGCCCTGATTATCCCCCCGTAAATGTCAGCCACCCTCTGTGCTATCGCAAGACCGAGTCCGTGAGATTCCCTATCATGGCGGGAAGAATCTGCCTTATAAAAAGTATCAAAAATCCGGGGAAGAACATCAGGTTCTATTCCGATTCCCTCATCCTGAATAACCACAACAACGGATTCACCGCGGGTATATCCGGAGATTCTGATAACCCCTTCAATATAAGAATATTTGACTGCATTCCCAATAAGGTTCGTCATCAGGGTCTCAAGATGCATCGGAGAGATAGTTACTGATAAATCAAAAGGAATCTCATTCTGCACGACCAGACTTTTCTGATGGATCAGGTACGCATTATCAGTGATAATCTGATCCAGGGCCTCATGCAGATTCATATCATGAAGATCAGAGATCGTATACATGGCATTCATCCGTGCAAGTTCCAGGATGGTTGAAATCATCTTTTTGATTGACTGAACGTCCTCAATGGATATATCCAGCAATTCACCGATCTCAGGGTCAGTTACACGTTTTCTGATAATCGGAAGAATCGCAACAAGCGGAGTTAAGGGAGTTTTCAGGTCATGACCGATCTGGATAATAAATTCATCCTTCTGCCGAAGCAGTTCCTCAATCTGAGTGGTTCTTCTCCTGACCCGCTGGTCGAGTTCCCGGTTCATATCCAGGAGCTGAGTCCTCATGGCATCCAGTTCAAGAGTTTTCTGTTCGAGCTGATATGCATATTTGAGCAGATGCTGTTCGACTTCTTTTCGTTCGGTAATATCCTGGAGAATGCCGAACGAACCGGTGACCAGGCCACTCCTTATTCTGGGCTGACCCTTGATCCTGATATATTTGAATTTTTCATCAGAGAGTTCTATCTTGAATTCAAATCCAAATTCATTCCCTCCCTTCACCATCTGTTCAAAATACAGGGAGAACTTTGCCTTGTCAATCGCCGCACTCAGAGCGATGAGATCATCAAGGGTGATGAGGCTTTTTTCAGCAGGAATATTCAGAATCGAGAATACTTCAGATGATACTCTGAATAATCGTGAATCATTATCGTATGACCAGACCCCAAGCTTGGCAATTTTTTGTGCCTGTTCCAGCTTCCACTCTGATTCCTGCACGAGCTGTTCATACTGGCGTCTTCGTGAGATGTCACGGATAACTCCCTCAGAACCCCTGAGAAATCCTTCATCGTCATAAATAAGGCGGCAACTGACCGAACAGGTGATGATCCGGCCCCGGTTTCCCACTAATACGAGTTCATAATCTTTAACTCCGTTTTCATGAAGGACTTCGGAAAGAAACAAAGGCCAGGTTTCCGGATACCGGAGCAGAGTTTCCATCTCGGTTCCGATAAGATCAAAAGGAGATGAGTATTCCAGGGCAGCAGCCATGGAAGGACTTACTTCCATCAGTATGCCGGCCTTGTCGGTCATATAATACATATCACCGATATCCTCAATGACACCTCTGAACTTCTCCTCAAGCCGGCTCAGTTGAACTTCTGTCCGGCTGCGCATTTGTGCTTCACCGATGATTCCAACAAGGATATGAAGACAACTGCGTATCTGCGAAGGGAGCTGGGAGATATTCCCCCATAATATGAGGCAGCCACCAGTTGCATCCGGCCTGATCACCGGGAATACCATAATTTCTGATACATCACGCTGTTTCATCACAGACTGAAGAATATGAGGAGCAGAGTTGATG
>CAZXRT010000146.1:0-5878 GCA_964642535.1 uncultured Methanospirillum sp. | reverse complement strand
CGGATATATCGGGTTTACTGAAGAATGGGCAGAAAAAGCCGGCACTGACTGGAAAGATTACTGGTGTGAAGGAAAATCCCGGGTAACGCATTTCATCGGCCAGGACATCACCTATCATCACTGTGTGTTCTGGCCTGCGATGTTGAAAGGGGCTGGATACGGTTCACCCTATTCGGTTGTTGCCTCCGGCATGGTCAAGATTGATGATCATAAATTCTCCAAGTCCCGGGGATATGTAGTCTGGACCAATGAAGACTACCTGGATCAGGGCCTGCCTGCAGACTATCTCAGATATTATATCCTGACCTATACAAGCCATACAAAGGAGATGAACTTCTCCTGGAAATTATACCTTGAGCGGATCAACTCTGAAGTGGTCAATACTCTGGGAAACTTTGTGTACCGGTCCCTTCACCTCTCACAGAAACAGTTTGGGGGGATTCCTGATGCCGGGGTTGAACCAGAAGTCAGGGATCGGATTCGCGAGACCATCGGCACGGTTTCCGGCCTCGTTGAGTCATACGAATTCAAAGGTGCTATTGACGCCATCATGGCTCTTGCTGGTTACGGGAATAACTATATTCAGACAAGAGAGCCCTGGAAACTCGCAAAGACCGATCCGGTTGCTATGGCACAGGTGATGCGAAACTGCCTGCAGATTGCCAAATCCCTTGCCCTTCTTATTGAACCCGTCATGCCTGAACGGGCAGAACTGCTCTGGAATCAGCTGGGAAATCCGGGTGATCTGAAAAATGCCGGGTTTGAGGAGGGACTGATTGATCTCGTCCCCGGACCTCTCCCTGCTCCTTCGATAATCTTTGAAAAACTGGATGAGAAGAGGATATCAGCCCTGGATGTTTCACTCAGGGAACGGATTGATTCACTCACTGCAGCGGCACAGCCTGATACCCGGATCAGTATCGAGGAGTTTGCAAAAGTTGAACTGAAAACCGGGCGGATTCTTTCCGCTGAAGCGGTGCCAAAATCTTCAAAACTTCTCAAACTGCAGGTGGGATTCGGGTCAGAAACCCGTCAGATTGTCAGTGGCATTGCCCAGTATTATTTACCTGAAGAACTGGTGGGAAAAGACGTAACTGTGGTAACAAATCTGAAACCCGCAAAGATATTCGGGATAGAGAGTAACGGGATGATACTTGCAGCCGGAGATGATGCATCCCTTCTGGTTCCTCTCCGTCCCGTGGAACCGGGCACAAAAATCAGATAGGTTATTGAAGAGAATTCAGGCTCTTTTCAATCCTTTCCCTGATTCCAGGATCTGACTCTTTTGAAAGTGCTGCGATCAGTTCCTGCCTCGCAGTCTGATCTCCGATACTACTGATCCCCTCTGCGGCTATTCCGCGTGAATAGGGGTGTTCATCTGAAAGAAGAGAAATCAGGACTGGAACCCCTTCCCTTGCTTTTATCAGGCCCAAGGCCTTGGCTGCCATGTACCTGACGTGGTCCTTTATGTCTGAACAGGCGGTGATGAGTTCAGGAACGGCGCTGACTGCACGAATCATTCCTAATGCCTCAGCGGCACGGTACCTGACTTTCCAGTCCTCATCCTTGAGCAGAGCAGTCAGTTCCGGGACTGCCACATCACCTTCCCGGACGATCTCCTGAACAGACGATGCCCTTTTTTCCTTGTCAGGATCACGGAGGCCATTGAATAGACTGGCTATATGATCGCTATGCACAGAGTTCATAAAAAAAAAGGTTAGTAGGTCGAGGTATATCCGACCGACTGTGCCAGGTCAAACAGACCTCTGGCCTGAGTGGACTGGTGGTCCTGTATCTTTGTGGTTGTATTTGCAGCCCCGTTTGCCTTGTCATAGGTCTCGAAGTGCGTATCCTGGTAGACAGTTGCTGCACCGGTTGCCAGCTTGTCCTTGGAATCGGTATCGAGTCCCTGTGCGTCAAACGCGTACCGGAGGTTGACTGGAACCTTTGAATTGGCTGCAATCATCCTGCCACCAAGCTCGGTCACTGCAGCAACTTCTTCGACATCCATGTAGCTGCCTGCCTCCACGTAGCCTCCGAATCCTGCTGCTCCTGTATCCCCGCCTGATGCAAAGACACACTGCATGGTAGTTTCGTTCGTTGTTCCACGGCCCCACTGTGAAATGGTTCCGTGTTCATCCCAAATCATCTTCCCGGACTGGCTCTGATCAGCCAGGTAATTCACCGTGTGCCTGACTCCCAGATTATCAGTTCCTGCAGATGCATTTGAACCATCCATACTGAAGTCCTTGGTGTACCGGGTAGTTCCGGCTACGGCCATGGTGTCTTCATAATAGGTTGTGTCAGTTCGTACTTCATCGCCCACCAATGTTGCAGAGTCGACATTTCCATTTGGATCGTTGGTCTGTTCCCATTCCATCTCATGATCAACATTGAGCGTTCCGATACAGGTTGCATCAATGGTCGTCGTGAGACCCGTCTTATCATAGAGGGCGGATGTTGGCCGTATAGCGGCTCCATATCCTGGAAGAATAAACAGCAGAACAAAAGCTACTGCTACTATTCTACCCACATCTCTGTTATTCATTCTGATCTACCCCATCAGATGTCTGACCATCTAACCCCAGATTATTACTGGTCAGCAACATTTTGTCCGTGTGGGTTAAATAGCTTCCTTAATTATCTGAAGAAAAAAAGCGATTTCCGGACTTTAAATTACGAATTATATAATAATAAAAGATTAAAAGAAAGATAATGGGATCAGGATCTGATTATGCCAGGTAATCGGATGGCTTTGGAATCTCTTCCTTGAGACCTTTGCGCTTTCTGATCTCAAGGACCACTTCCTTGACCATTCCGGCTGGAACCAGTTCAAATCCAGCGAATTCCGAGTTCCACATGGCTCTTCCTTCAGTGGCTGACCTGACATCCCCGGCAAATCCGAAGAGCTCTGCGACCGGAGCCTTTCCGATGACGGTGATGGTATCTCCCTCACTGGTCATGTCAAAGACCTGACCACGACGGCTCTGGATCTGGGCAGTTGCCCCTCCCATATAATCCTGGGGAACCGTGATGTGGATCTTCTGGATCGGCTCGAGAAGTGAATCGTTACCCAGAAGCAGACCTGCCTTGATTGCACTGCGGACTGCCGGAATAACCTGGGCAGGCCCACGGTGGATGGCATCCTCGTGGAGTTTGACATCAACGAGTTTCATCAGCAGGTTCTGAACCGGCTCATCTGCAAGCGGACCACCATCAAGAGCTTCATGGATACCTTCGATGATCAGTTCCATGGTCTCGTTGAGGTACTGGATACCCTTGGTCATATCAAGGAGCATGTTCGTGCCGTAGATGTCCTTGACATTTTTCGCCTCATCCTTCTCGAATCCAGCCTTAACCATGGCATCACGACGTTCGAGTTGCTCCTGGTTCATTGAGATGTCATGGTTCTTGATCATCTCAACAACGTGATCGGGCATGGGTTCAAGGATAAAGTAGAACCGGTTGTGGCGGTTTGGAGACTTGCCTTCGACAGGAGAGTCAAGCTTGTTGACAATTGTCTCACGGTATACGACGATCGGCTCTGAAGTGACGATTTCTACGTTCTTGTCACGCTTGATACGGCCGGTCACGATCTCAAGGTGAAGTTCTCCCATACCCGCGATCAGGTGCTCTCCGGTCTCCTCATTGATATTGACACGAAGGGTGGGATCTTCCTTGGCAACCTGTCTGAGCACGTCCACCAGTTTTGGCAGATCCTTCATGTTCTTCGCCTCGACTGCAACAGTCACGACCGGCTCACTGTAGTGCTCAAGTGATTCGAACGAGGTCATGTCCATCAGGCTGGAGACAGTGGAACCGACGACGGCATCCTTCAGACCGGTAACGGCTGCGATGTTTCCCGCGTAGAGTTCGGGCACTTCGACACGGGTCGGACCCATGAAGATACCCACCTGCTGAAGGCGGTTGACCTTCTTGGCAGTTCCCATGATGTACATCTCATCTCCCCTGCTGAGTTTACCACTGAACAGACGCCCGGTTGCAACCTCTCCGGCGTGGGGATCGAAAGAGATGTCAGTCACCATCAGACAGGACGGAGCATTTGGATCACAGGTGAGCATTCCTTTCCCTTCTGCTGAATTCACATCCCCGTGCCAGATGACACCGACACGGCGGGTCTGAGCCTCTTTCGGGTTAGGAAGGAAGGTAACGACCATATCAAGAATAACATCGCAAAGCGGGCTCTTCTTGGCAAGGGCCTTCATCTCTCCTTTTTTACAGTGTTCATAGACATCTTTAAAGGAGATACCGCTCTTTTTCATGTAGGGAGCAGAAACCGCCCAGTTGTACAGGGCAGATCCGAATGCAACGGTTCCGAGGGCTGCATCGAGTTTCCACCCGCTGTTGTACATGTCCTCGTTCATCCCCTTGATCAGCTTGTTGACCTTGTCGATCACCTTGCCGAGACGGATCTGCATCTCCATCTCATCAACCTGCAGTTCGTTGATCAGGCGGTCAACCTTGTTGATGAAGAGAACGGGTTTCACACGCTCTTTGAGTGCCTGCCGCAGCACTGTCTCAGTCTGGGGCATTGTCCCTTCGACTGCGTCCACGAGAACGACAGCACCGTCCACGGCTCTCATGGCACGGGTGACATCTCCACCAAAGTCCACGTGACCCGGGGTATCAATCATATTGATAAGGAACTCTTTCCCGTTGTACTCGTGGACCATGGAGACGTTCGATGCATCGATGGTGATACCTCGTGCCTGTTCCTCTGCATCTGAATCCATCCAGCAGGCTTTTCCTGCCAGTTCTTCACTGATGATACCTGCTCCGGCCAGGAGGTTATCAGACATGGTAGTCTTCCCGTGATCAATGTGGGCGACGATTCCAATGTTCCTGATATTCTCCGGCTGGTTCATGAGCTGCGTTACGCGCTCGACCGTTTTCTTCCCTCGGCTCATATTACACCTGGAATTGCATGAAAAAAGTATTGAGAATTATCTCTATCGTGCTGATTTTGCAACACGTTCGCGTTCTTCGCGTTTACCGACTGAATAACACTTGGGGTCGCCGTTTGATGCAGCGATAAGTTCCTCTGCAAGAGCGACTGCCACGGGTTTCTTCTTCTTATGGGATGCGGAGTACACTCCGGCACCGATAAGACCGACTGCCGTGTTAACCCGGCGCATCGGTGCGGTATCAACTGACTTGGGCACGTTGATACCTCCGTACTTCAATCTGACCGACTCTTCCCGTGGGCCGGAGTTTGCAACGGCGTCACAGAGGACTTCGACCGGGTTTTTCTTGGTCTTCTTGTGAATGATCTCAAAGGCATCCTTGACGATCCGGATCGCAAGGGTCTTCTTCCCGGTGTTGACCTCGGTTCTCATCAACTGATTAATGAGTCTCTCTACGATCAACATGTTGGCCTTGTTGAACTCCTGCCTCGTGAGTCTGCCGCAGGAGTGCGGTACCATCATGGAGGTGAGGTTTACGTATCGTGCGATACCCGGGTCCTTAATGTTCACCTCGGAGACGTCCCACTTGTTAAAAAGGAGACGTACCGGGGTTTGCGCTGTTTCTTCACTCATCACGATCACCTGCGCGGCTTCTCCTTTCTACCGATGACCAGTTCATGAAGACAGACATTGTTCACCTTGGTGACCACGTACCTGACTCCGGGAATATCACCCATAGAACGGCCGAGACGGCCGCCGATTCCTTCAATTTCGACTTCATCGTGCTCGTCGATGAAATTGATAGCACCGTCTCCGACTGCAAATGCAGATACCTGACGACCATTCTTGATCAGCTGAACGCGAACACACTTTCTGATGGCTGAGTTCGGCTGCTTGGCTTCTACACCAATCTTTTCAAGAACGATACCACGTCCCTGTGGCGCGCCCTCAAG
>CAZXRT010000145.1:2140-5937 GCA_964642535.1 uncultured Methanospirillum sp. | reverse complement strand
AGGCCACAGAAGCCCTGAATGCGGCTAAACGTCCGATCATCTATGCCGGCGGGGGTGTGATATCTTCAGATGCATCTGCAGAACTGGTGGAGTTTGCAGAGCGGATGTGCATGCCGGTTGCGACCACCCTGATGGGTTTAGGTTGTATTCCTGCCGATCATCCCCTCAACCTCGGAATGCTCGGAATGCACGGAACCGAGTATGCAAACTACGCTATCACCGAGTCAGACCTGCTCTTTTCCATCGGAGTCAGGTTTGATGACCGGGTTACGGGCAATATCGCCACCTTTGCCCCGAAAGCCAAAGTCATCCATATCGATATTGATCCCGCCGAGATCGGAAAGAACAAACCGGTGGATGTTCCGATCGTCGGAGATGCAAAAAGTATCCTGACAGAACTGCTCAAAAAGATACCGGCTGCCTGCCCGCACCCGGAATGGTCAGAGCGGGTGAGAGGATGGAAAGAGAAGCATCCGCTCCGGTTCAGGGAAGACGGACAGCTCAGACCTCAGATGGTGATAAAAACCCTCTCCGAGATACTTGGTGATTCAGGAAACATCATCAGCGAGGTTGGCCAGAACCAGATGTGGACAGCCCAGTATTACCAGTTCACCCGGCCCAGGCAATGGATCACGTCAGGCGGTCTTGGCACGATGGGATACGGGTTCCCTGCCTCCATGGGAGTCCAGGTAGCCTGTCCTGAAAAGCAGGCAGTGGTAATTGCCGGGGATGGGAGCTTTCAGATGAATATCCAGGAACTGGGAACCATCGCCCAGTACCAGATTCCGGTCAAGATCATTATTCTCAACAACCGGTTCCTCGGGATGGTGCGGCAGTGGCAGGAGCTCTTTTATGAGCGGAGATACTCGTCGACCGAACTACCGGAGGTTGGATTTGCCCGGATTGCCGAGGCATATGGTATCGCCGGGGAGACGATCACAGAGGCAGGAGCGGTCAGGGAAGCGATCAGGCGGATGATTGACCATCAGGGCCCGTACCTCCTTGATATCAGGGTCGAGAGAGAAGAAAATGTGTTTCCCATGGTTCCGGCAGGAGCTGCCATCAGTGAGATGATCGTCGGCCAGCATACCGAGCACGAGGAGGAATGAGATGAACCGCCATATCTTCAGTGTTCTGGTCGAAGACAGTCCCGGTGTCCTTTCACGGGTAACCGGGCTCTTCTCCCGCAGGGGTTTTAACATCGAAAGCCTTGCGGTCGGATCCTCTGAACAACCCGAGACGAGCAGGATCACCATTGTGGTCTCAGGCAATGATGCCCAGATCGAACAGGTGAAAAAGCAGCTGAACAAACTGATCGAGGTCATCAGGGTTCTTGATATCACCCATACCTCGCACGTTGAGCGGGAACTGGCATTGATCAAAGTCAAAGCTGAACCGGGAGATGACAGGTCAGAAGTCATGCAGGTTGCCGGCATATTCAGGGCAAAGGTCATCGATGTAGGATCTGACTCCCTGATGATCGAGATCACCGGTGATTCGGGAAAAATTGCTGCGATGGAGAACCTGCTCTCTCCGTATGGGATCATCGAGATGGTCAGAACCGGAAAAATTGCACTTCAGCGGGGCGGCTGAAACGCCGGATCCGGAAGATAATTCTTTTTTATATAGTGCCAAACCGTCTCGTTTCATTCCGTAGATTGATATCCCTGTCTCTCCTATGAAAGATCAGAGTACCCGGGATCGCAGGGGGGTCTGCTGCCGGTTTTATAGAGGTGCATAAAACGTGACCACAATTCTCATTGTTGATGACGATCCGGTTGATCAGAAGATGATGGCTGATATCCTTACCGGGGAAGGATATCAGACAAAAATCGCCACCATCGGTCCTGAAGGAATCAGGATATTTCATGAGATGAAGCCGGATCTTGTCATTCTTGATCTGGTGATGCCGGAGATGAATGGAATTGAGGTGCTCAGGGAGTGTAAGAAAGAATTTCCAGAAATCCCGGTAGTGATGTGTTCACGGGCAGGTCTTGAACAGGTGGTGGCCCTGGCACTGAGGGTCGGGGCAGCCGGATACATTGTCAAGCCCTATGACAAAGATACCGTGCTCAAGACCCTGAAAGGGTATGTTCATCCATAACCCAAACCGGCTCTCATACTACCCTTTTTTCTGCTGGAGATACCGCATTTTTCTCGATATCATCAGTCCGACCGCACTGTCCCCGCCGAGGGAGAAGGCACGTTCATGAGCCTGGGCTGCTTCTTCGAATCTTCCCAGATTCTGAAGGGCATCCCCTTTCAAAAACCAGGCACGGGCATTTCCCTCATCTGCCTCAAGCACCTGCTCGTATGCAGAGACTGCCAGTTCATGTTCTCCAACAAGCCAGAACAGTTCTGCCTGAAGGGACTGAATTTCAGGAGAATCAGGAGCGATCTCCGTTGCATGCGATAGGGTATCGAGAGCCTCATCATACCGGTTCGTCTCATACAAAGTTTTTGCATGAGATAACAGAAGCTGCGGATCTTCGGGAAACTGCCGGAGTGCTTCTTCCACGGCATGTGCAGCCTCTTCTTTTCTTCCGCAGGCTTCTTCAGCATCTGCTTTCAGCCGCCATGCCTGTGAATCCCGGGGCCTGAGTGCAAGAACCGCATCAAGCGATGCAATGGAATCTGCTGCTTTTCCACTCCTGATCTGGGTCCGGGCATATCTAAGGAGGAGATCCGGGTCATCAGGTCTCAATTGTACTGCCTTTCCAAACGATTCAACAGCATGATCAAATTCTCCTGCCCTGAACTGTATCCTGCCGGATTTTTCTAAGATGCTGTCATCATCAGGCATAAAAGCCAGGTACTCCAGAAAGCAGGAGAGGGCCTGATCACATCTTCCGGCTGCATACAGCATCTCTCCCTGTTTTTTCAGAAGAGAAGGATCCTCTTTCAGGAACAGAGCTGCCTGGCGGTATGCATCTGCAGCCTGGGTAAAATTACGCAGAGATTCAAGGGCTGATGCTTTTCTTTTCCAGAGTTCCCCGTTTTCAGGTTCATACACCAGGGCCTTTTCAAGATACCGGACAGCATCGCGAAAGCTTCCGGCCTCAAAGAGTACTACACCCAGAATTGCAGGAATCTTCTCATCTGCCGGAGCCTGCCTATAGGCCTCAAGAAGGGATTGGGATGCTTCTTCAAAGAGGCGCAGGGAGTGCTCGATGTCTGCCTTCAGTTTCCAGAGATCGACATCCTTCTCATTACGAGTGATCAGCTGCTGCACCTTCTCATATGCATCCCGGAACCGGCCGGTATGATACAGGGCCATTGCATGTCCATACAGGACATCATGGGAATCTGCAGCGGGACCGCTGATTTTCGTAAAGATCAGGGATGCTTCCTGGAACGATCCGGTCTTCATGAGAATATCGGAACGCAGGATGAGTGCCGTGTTGTTACCAGGTTCAATCTCCAGGGCACGGGAAAGGGAATTCGGGGTATCGGAATACCGGTTCAGCGAGCCCTGGATGGTTGCCAGGAGATACCAGGATTCAAACTCCTTTTCTGAGATCTGCAGGGAATGTTTAATGATAAACTCAGCTTTCTGATACTCCTGCATGGCTGTCAGGGCTTTTGCATGATAATACCACGCCTGGTAATCATCAGGCACACAGTCTTCCACTGTTTCAAAGGCAGTAATCGCTTCTGAAAACCTTTCAAGGGCAAGAAGGGTGAGGCCATACCAGTACATCGCCTCGCAATTTTTCGGATCTTCAGCAAGCGTTTCAGAAAATTTCGCAACTGCGGTCAGGTACTGGCCGAGCTTATAAAGGGAAACCCCGAGGAGA
>CAZXRT010000145.1:0-2130 GCA_964642535.1 uncultured Methanospirillum sp. | reverse complement strand
AATCGTTCAAGATACCGCTCTGATACCCTGATGAGTTTGTGATGATCATTCTGGTATGCAAGAGCATTGAGGTAGATCCGCCAGCTGTCAATCGGTATCGGACCAATCTTGCAGGCGTGTTCAAATGATGAGACCGTCCTGCCATATTCTCCCATCTCAAAACTGGTCACCGCATGGTTGATCCAGGTATCAGGTTTGTCCACACCCTGCCGGGAAGCCTGCTCAAATGACTGTAATGCATCCTGATGACTGTCAAGTGCCCTGAGAACCATACCCCGCTGATTCCAGGCGATCTCATTGTCAGGGTCAAGCTCGAGGACCTTCTCGTACGAACTGACTGCTTCCCGGCACAGTCCCTGTTCGTACTGGGCGTCACCAAGTAATAGCCAGACACTCACTTTTCGCGGATTCCGGTTCACCGCCTGGGTAAAAGAACTGATGGCCCGGGGATAATCATACATCTTGTTTGCCACCATCCCAAGCCCGATCCACGAGTTTACGTTACCGGGACTGAGCTTTAAGGCATGCTGGAAAGACCTGGTGGCATCCTTGTATCGTTTCAGGTGATAGAGGGCTGCTCCATGGTTATGCCAGTACGAGGTATTATCCGGGTCCATCCGGACAGCATGCTCAAATGCCTGGATGGCGCTTTCATACTTTTTCAGGTGCAGGAGAGCAAGCCCATGTGAGTTATAATACCCGGGCGTTTCCTGCCCTTCATGGATGATCTGGTTGAGGACATCGGTTACTCCTTCTGCATCATCAGAGAGTTCTGCTTTCAGCAGTGCATGAGTAAACCTCACCTCGATATTCCACGGCTGCACCCTGAGCACCTGCTGATATGCACTGGTTGCTTTCTGCAGATCTCCCATATCAGCATGAAGGTCGCCAAGAAGACTCCATGCATCTGCAAAATCTGGGTCCTTTCTGACCGCCCTGTACAAGGCGTCTTCTGCCTGTTCCTGGTCACCGATCTGAATCAGGGATCCTGCAAGCCCGAAATACGGCATTGGATCATCGGGTGCAATCTCGCTTGCAATCTGGTAGGAGTCTATTGAATCCTGGTGTCTCCCAAGATGTTCAAAACAGTACCCTTTGAGCACCCAGATCTCAACCTGGCTGAGACCACAGTCGATCGACTCCTCCAGATTATCAAGTGCATCCTTGAATTGTTCCAGCGATGTCAGACACGAACCAAGATACATCCAGGCCTGGCAGATCGTTGGTTGTGATTCAAGGAGCCGTTTGAAGACCGAAACCCCTTCCTTGTACATCCCGACTTCGTGAAACGCAATCCCCAGCTGCAGCTGGGCATTGTAATTTCCGGGAGCATACTTCAGGGCGTTGCGAAACATCTTGATCGCATCTCGCGGCCGCTCCTGCTTTGAAAGGACGATTCCAACCTGATACCAGAGCTCTGCATTCTCCGGATCTATCCGGAGTCCTTCCTTGAATGCATGAAATGCCTTTTCATATTGATCCTTTTTCAGGAATGAAGCACCGATGGATAGCCATTTGTGTGCCTGTTCAAGGGGATCGGGCATTTTTGACAAGGACAATCACCACGAAACCGGGTATTGTAAGGAAAGGTACCTGAGGTAATTACCGTCATGGTATCAGAAAAGGATTGCTAAAAAAAATATGTCAGTCCTCATGATCCAAAACCCGTGTGGTATAACAAGGGGAAATAAGTAATAGTAGGATATACCTCTGGCAGGGGATTATCATGACAGACAGAGTATTCAGTGGCGATGAAAGAGAACAGGAGATTGCTCGGCTGCAGGAAGAGTGCAGGCAGCTTGTACAGCAAAAAAAGGATTCAGATCTGGTATTTACGCTGAATCCAAATCCCATCCTGATCTGGGATCAGGATCTGCGGATCATCGACGCCAATGAAGCATTTCTCTCCTCCACCGGATGGAGCAGGGAGAAGACACTCTCCTCCAGCCTGAACGATTTCCAGTACCTGGACCGCTCAGGAGAAGGAATTGCCGAAACGATCAGGGATAAAAGGCAGAAGGTTGGCCAGGCAACACTCCAGTTCCCAAAGGGAGTAGTAACCTGGGTGCGGCACACCATACCGGTGCTTGATGAACACGGAAGCATCAGCAGGATCCTCTCAATATACAA
>CAZXRT010000144.1:2444-5963 GCA_964642535.1 uncultured Methanospirillum sp. | reverse complement strand
TGGGGATGAACCGGGTATAGAGTTCATACCCGAGTGCTTTTTGTATCTCATCCGGTTCATCGAAGTTTCGGGCCGTATCATAACGGGGTGCGAGAGACTCCAGGGTGATCATATCCAGAGTGGCGATGAGATGTTTTCTGAGCTGATACGGCTGAATGGAGAGATCTTCAGCCATGGCGAGGACGATCTTTGCATGATACACTCCTTTCAGAATAGCATACTTCATGGCAGTCAGGTCCCGCTCATATACAAGATTCATATAACTCCTCCGGCCCGAAGCAGGGCATAAAGGGAGAAGAGCAGGATACAGGCCCAGACCAGGATCATCTCACCACGATGTAGTTCGTGTTCATCTGATCTGAATGAAATAATGGTGAGGATGGCGATAATTGCAATCCCGGCGATTGATTCACCAATTACCGGGTGGTATTGCAATGCCTGGAGAAGAAAAATTGCAGCATAAAAGAGACTTGCCGCGAGCCCGACCATTCGTATCATGCTCACAGGATCACCTCCGTGAAAAGGATATAGATAATTATCAGGCCACTTGCACCTGCCTGAATGGCAACCGTATCATACGGGGTCAGCATCGGGGTAAATGCACAGACAAACGAGAGAGAGATGAGAAGGATGAGCATGAAAATCAGCGTCAGCCACCAGGGGAGTGCTCCGATGAAGATCAGGACAAATGCCCAGAGCAGGACATAGGTTTTCATCGCAAAAGCGACATCAAGCCCAGCACGAAATGCTCCGAAATGCTCCGTGACCACGCCTGAAACGATCTCTTTGGCCTGGGTGATTGAGAAGGGCCCGTAGTGCATCTTGGAGAGGATAACCAGGTACATGGCAATGGCGAGTGGAAATGCAGAGATGATAAGAGGGCCGTGAACCTGCTGGTAGACAACGATATCGCTGATGTTCAGGCTCCCGGTAATGAGATACAGCCCCCCGATGGTTGCAAAGAGGGGAATCTCTGATGCTGCAGACATCACCGAGCGGATAGCCCCGAATTTGCCGTACGGCGATCCGGATGAGAGACCAAGTCCGTGTTCGACGATCTTGTGGAGCATGAAGACAGCAAAAAGGAGGAGCAGACTTCCCCCGTATGCAACAAGAACGATCGCTCCGGTCCAGATCGCAAGCGGAACCAGTACGATGAAGATAAAGAGAGGATGGCTCGCAGTCTCCGGGATCCAGGTCTGTTTGAAAGAAAATTTCAGGGTGTGGAGGATCTCCTGCCAGATTGGAGGTCCGGGGCGACTCTGAATCCTGGCGATCACCTTCCGGTGAATTCCATGAAAAAGCAGGCCCATGATCATCCCGGTTGCAATCAGTTCTATCATGTTAATACCCCATGAACGGGTTATCCCCTTCCTCATACGAGGCATTCCAGAGGAAGAACAGAGAGATGAGGAAACCCGGGAAGACGATGATCATCAGCAGGTGGAGCAGCCATGATGGTTCAAAACCGCTCATCTCACCTGAAATCAGAAGTAAGATCGCCAGTGAAAAGAGTGCAAATAGATTTTTTCTGCTTTTTCGGTCCATTTCTTCTCACACCGTCAATACAATTTCCACAACCCGCAGGAAGAGGAGGAGCGAGCTGACATGGATCATCAGCACATACGGCGCTCCCGGGGCCCGCGTAATCTCTGCTTTTCCGACATAGAACGGTGCCATCCCTTCTCCACAGACCCCGAACACGAGGAACATCTTTGCCGTCAGGGGCACCAGGTGCTGGCCTGCAAGTGCCCAGATAGAGAGCGTTCCGGTGACTGCCAGGGCTATTGCGGCCCCGCCGAAGAGGAATGTGGTCGCAATCATCGCCACGACTCCATACTGGAAAGCAGCATTCAGCACGTACCGGTTATCGTTTGCCGAGACGATTCCGATGTTTGTGATACCGATGAGGGCACTGAAGAGGGTGAAGTTGAAGAGATCCCCGGTGCTCATGGCTCCAAGTGTTGCAAGGCCGCAGGCAATCGCCATGAAACGCTGGAATTTGAGGTCACAGAGAGTGATTTCCTTTGTCAGGTATCCGTCTGTCCCGAATACAATTGTTGCCTGTTTTTCCGGTCTGGTGATGATTGCGATGATGATAAATATGGCTGCGAATATGAAGAGTGAACCGGTATATAGACTCAGGTACGGGACGATATCTCCGAGTTCAAGGGTATAGAGATGCTGCCCTTCAATTGGCAGACCAAACATCCCGCTCATATACCCTCCTCTGTATAATTCTGACGCATGGTTCCGATCAGTGCCATCTTAGTGGTCACCTTGAGCAGAATGGCACCGCCCGAAATCATCACCGCAATAAACCAGTACTGGGGAAGGATCATGAAGATGAAAAAGGCGATGATCCAGAATGCCCAGGCATATCCGGAAATTGTCTCAAGGAGGGCAAACCGTTCTGAATGGCCGATACACATGAAGTAAAAGACCACACCAAGTCCGGCTACCGCCCCTCCTGAAAACCCGGACAGGATGATTCCATACACGATCAGGATGAACGAGATGATGGGAGGAGCTGTCTGCATCACCTCGATTCTGACAGGTACATGATGCACGACAAATAGCCGTTCTTTCCTGATATACAGTTCTGCAAGTGCAATGAGTTCTGATATCCCCACAACAAGGCCGGGAAGGATCAGGGCTTCTGCTAGATCGGTTGCTACCAGGGCGACAAGAACAAGGCCGACGGTCTCGATGAGGTCAACAAGCAGGAGCTTGTGAATATCATCCCTCTCCCGCATCATCGCCCAGAAGGAGATGACCACACAGAGGAGGGAGACTGCAAGACCTGCCTGGTACGGCTCCATCATATCTTCCTCCGGTACAGGAATGAGGCGATTGCGAACGCGACAAAGAGAATGGATGTTTCAACAACGGTATCGAATCCTCTGGTATTGTAGAGGATCTCATCAAGGATCCCACCCGGATGAGATACAATGGTTGTTCCCAGGTACAGGGTGTTGTCAGCCAGCCATGAGGAGAACGGAGTCAGGTATGCGGTTACATATCCGGCCGACGGGCTGTTATCCGGGTATTGTGACTGAATTTGAACCTGGGTGAAAGGTGGTCCGCCCCGATCATAGGGATCAAGGGCACTTAACCGGTTGATGGTCTTGGGATACAACTGATCCTCATGGTAGGAGATCATCGGGATCATCGCAATTGCCATGATGCTCAGAATGATCCCAATCGCGGCGTATGCTGCAGAGAGGTTCTCAAACGAACCAATAGCGATTGCAAACCTGCTGAACAGGGATCTCTGTCTCATACCGGCTCCCGGCTCCGTTCAATCAGCAGCACCATGACAAAGGTGGAGAGGGTTGATACGGCAATAAAGGTCATGAGAGCAAGCGTTTCATCGTAGGAGAGAGCGATGAGGAGCAGACCAAATGCTGCAATCTCCAGGTTAATCAGCCGTGTCAGGTACTCACGATTTCCGGGAAATGCAGAAATCACGGTCCCGATGAACAGGATGACCAGTCCGACAATGAACACCGTGTTCAT
>CAZXRT010000144.1:0-2344 GCA_964642535.1 uncultured Methanospirillum sp. | reverse complement strand
CCGGCATACACGCTGGCGATCGCATTTGACTCAAAGGTGCTCCCCACAAAGTAAGCCGCCGCTGCAACGAGGGCCAGCGGGTGGGGAATAATCAGGGCAATGACTCCCGATATCGCAAAACTGAACACGTTCAGGAATGGCAGTTTGCGCATGGTATCAGGCTCCATGATGATTCGGACGGTAGCATACCCAGCAATCAGGGAGCAGATCCACAGGGCCAGTTGATCAGGAGCGGGTTCGATCAGGATCTCATCCTCCAGATGAATCCAAGTATTTTACTTGACCAGGGATGCCAGACTCCCTGGATAGTACAGATGGCAATCACCATCCCGGCGATGAATGCAGAGGGGTCAATCCCGAGAAGGGTTCCTCCATACACGATGAATGTTGCAGTAAAACATCCGGTTGTCCCGGCATACCCCGGGTCGTAGCAGATACGGTTCCCGATAAAGACAAGGACGGTTGCGATGAGTCCCCCGGTGATACCAAAGCAGTATACTCCGCAGGCGGCAAGGAGTGTTCCGGCTGATGCATCCGGAGATGAGACAATGTTGCCCATCATCGTTCCCCCCCTGATATCCCCCCCTCCTGTCTGTATCGCACTGGCTATGGCAGTAGCACCCGAAACTCCGCCTTTTCTGGGGAGAGCAAAAATCATATCAATGATGATAAAGTTGAACCAGCAGCAGATTGCAGCGATCAGAATATGGAGAACCGATTCGATCATGTCAGGTTGTGTACCGTAGGCTTTGCCTGACTGAACATTAAAGGTTTTGATGTGATGCAATGCATTTTGTGGCGATTATTGGAGGATATTTGGAATTTCTACTGCCTGAACCCAACGGGGGGTGAATATCACGGATTATTTCCGTCTTCCCCTGTTTCTTCGCCCGCCCGTAATTTCACGTCTGCTATGGGGGGAATTAAAAAACCTGAGCGATTCATTGACAATACTCTTAACCCATGGATCATCGGTTCCTTCAATCTCTTCCGGGGTGATATTGAACCAGCATGTCCAGGACAGAAGGTACGATGGATCGTCACTTTCCCAGCGGGCAGCGGGATGACCTTTTTTCTCCCCCTTGTTCAGGGTACAGATGGCCTCCTGGGTATCAGAGATATGGACGTAAAACGCACACACCGAGCAGGGCCGGTATTGCCGTATTTCAACCGGGGGAAGATCCATGATGCTGAACTCCTGGCAATCAATCTCCATCAGCTGATAGAGAGGAGTGCCGTGTTTTTGGGAGAGAGGATATTATCTGTTATCTGTGACAGATAGAGAAAGGATCGCAATGGTGCCGATCATATCGTATGATACGATCAGCTATCTGACCCGTTATTGTTTATCCTTACCTGATTCCTATGTATGCCCCTGTCTATGTCATCCCGGATCTGAACACGCATGTACCCTCACCGGATGGAATCTCAATCTCTGTCATTGCCGATGCCGATGGGAATGTTCTCTGTCAGGAAAACAGCCCGGTGATGACTCCTGTTCCATCTGCAGATCTATTGGTCTCCCTTGCATCGCCCATCCTGATTGGAAGTTCCCGTGAGAAGAACTGGTGGGTATACCCGCTGGTACCGGGAGCCGGTCCTGCCGGGAAGTACCACCTGGTTCCGCTCCGTCTGCTCTCGCTCTCATTAACCGGAGATATCCTCGGAATTCTTGGTCGTGCCGTACAACTGGCACGATTTGATCAAACCACGCGGTTCTGCGGCAGGTGTGGCTCTGCAACCCATATGAAAGAGGATGAGATTGCAAAACTCTGTCCGCGATGCGGCCTTCTAACCTTCCCCCGGCTTTCCCCAGCGATAATCGTCCGGATCACAGACGGGGACCGGATCCTCCTTGCGAGATCCCCTCATTTTCCACCTGGGATGTACAGTGTCCTTGCCGGGTTTATTGAACCGGGAGAATCGCTGGAGGCAGGAGTGCACCGGGAGGTGTTTGAAGAGGTCGGGGTGCGAGTAACCGGCCTGACCTATTTCGGTTCCCAGCCCTGGCCGTTCCCTGACTCATTGATGATCGGATTCGTGGCAGAATACCGGGAAGGGAGCATCCGGTGTGACGGGGTGGAGATAGAGGATGCAGGGTGGTTTGGCAGGGACCGTCTGCCCGAGCTTCCTGGTCCCCTGAGTATCTCCCGTGCCCTTATCGAAGATTTTCTCTCCATATGACCGGGGAAACCATCGGGACCGGAGTATTCTGATACACAATCCTTATGGTCTGACTGACCAGATTTTTTATATGCACCTGGCCCCTGTCATTCTTCTCCTCTGTCTGTGCAGCGGTGTTCTGCTCATCGCTTCATCTGCCGATACCATATCTGAATCACAA
>CAZXRT010000143.1:1296-5972 GCA_964642535.1 uncultured Methanospirillum sp. | reverse complement strand
GCGTCGCACCGGCATAGGGAGCATGAAGCCCGGCATTGATGATCTCCCTGATGAGTGCATCAGGGACCGGCTGACTGGAAAATTCCCGATGGGTCCGGCGCTTTGCAATAATAGTATCGAGGGCCTGGTTCTGCAGGTCAGTCTCGTTGGATGTCATAATGGGTACATATCCGTTGGATAGAGGAAGCAAAAGGGGTGGCGGTAATTTGGATTGTGAAGAACCGGAGGGCATTTTCCCCGGTGGGGCCTGTCATCAGGCTGAGAAATCTGCCTGTTCTCGCTTTGAAAGCCCCCTCATCTCCCCTGTTCGCCCCGGGACTCAGATAGTGGCTGACCTCAGGCCTTGCGGACCGGTCTTACCCTCTCACGGTATCCCCTGGTGCCATCCTGTCATGCAGGAAGTGACAGGATCTTTCGAACGGTATCAGTCCAGACCTGTTTAATCACCGCACTGTCCTTGCCAAGTACGTGGGTCATCATCCCAAGCCCGATCGACATCCCATAGATGGAAAGCACCGCTGATGAGAGATCCACCTCCTCCGGAATCTGCCCGTTTTCCTGGTACCTGGATAGGACTGCGACGATCTTTTCATGATTCTCATCAAGCAGCCCTGATAATCTCTGCCTGAATTCCGGTTCCCTCGGGATCTCTGATGCCATCGCCTGGACAAATGCAGGAAATATCGGCTTTATCCGGGAGAACAGGAAATCTCCGACACGGTCAATTTCAAGTTCCTTATCAGCACCCTCTGACAGTTCATCAAGCAACTGGTCACGGATTGTTCGTATCATCCCGATAACGACATCCTGCATCAGAACAGTGCTGCTTGGAAAATATGAATAGAATGCCCCTTTTGTCACCCCGACTTTCCTGGCAATGGTTTCAAGGGTGACTCTCTGCCACCCGTCAGATGTTGCAACTTCAAGTGCTGCAGTAATGATCTTCCGCTTCGCCTCCTCGCGATATTCTGTATTGATTCGTGGCATATCTGCTGCTACCTGTCGTCCCTCAGAGTATTGACGCCGTGTTTAAAAAATGCATCGCCATATAGTAAACTAAACATATGTTTAATAAAATGGACGGCCGTATAATGATCAGGGAAACGCTTCCCTGACCTGGAGGTTACGCATGGTATCAAAGAGGATTCAACAGAAGCGAGTAGGGCATAGCATTGCCTGGGGTATCATGGTGCTTGTCACTTTGTCTGTGGCGATGGGATCTCTCGTAGCAGCGACAGACAACGAGGGAAATACCGATAACCCGACCGTGATCATCACTGAATACAAAGTCACTCCTGCGGTCCTTCTTCCGGGCGATAAAGGCACATTGACGATAACTCTGAAGAACACCGCCCAGAGTGCATCCATTAAGGAGAACAGTGGTATCACCCTCAGCGGGGCGTATGCTCTCACGAAAAGCACTGACATCAACGTCTACATCGAACGCGTTCATCTTCAAGGCAACGGAATTATAGTCCTGACCGACGCGTTTGAGCGACTTGGCTCATTGGGTCCGGGACAGTCAGTGCCGGTTACGTTTGTCATACAGGCCCCTTACGATGATGGGATCTACTTCCCGGAAGCGATGATCGATGTAAAGGACGGGCGAAGCACCCGCTATCCGGTAACGGTGAACGTGAACACCGACATCTCAACCCAGAAAAAACCTGCTTTATCGGTGATTCAGCAGGTTCCGGACCGGGTGGCAGGTGGGGATTCCTGCACCGCAGAGGTTACCATCATCAATTCGGGCCTGACCCGGGCGAGTGATATCTCCATTCAGGCTAATTCCTCAACACAATCCCTTGTTCTTACTTCATCAGGGAGAACGTACGTGGATCACCTCGATCCTGGTGAACAGGCAAATCTCTCCCTGAGCCTGATGACCGATAAGAACACCCCTCTCGGAATCGATCCCGTTCTCCTCTCGATATCCTACCTCAACCCGGATGGGAGTGCAGAGAGGCAGACCGAGACCATCGCAATCCCGGTCAAAGGAAAGGCCGACCTGGCAGTAAAATCATTCTCTCCGGACCCGGCGGTTCCTGCCCCGGGAAGCATGTTCAAACTCATCATCAGGATCGAGAACACCGGCACTGACCAGGCTACCTCAGTCAAAGCCGTGCTCGACACCCGGGCAGAAGGCACGAAAACTGCATTCATTGGCTCCATCGATAAAAACAGCGATTCACCTGCAATATTCTACCTCCAGACATCACAGGCAGGATTTGTTCCGGTCAACCTGACGATCACATACGCTGATGATTTCGGGGATCACCGGTTCGTTGAAGAAGCAGCGATATCTACCGGATCGTCGTCAGGAGTGCTCCTCGGTGCAGGAATTCTCTTCGCCGGACTTCTCATAGCCGGGCTGATATTCTGGCACCTTCGCTACCGGCCGGGGAAGCGGAATGGAGAGTAATGCAGGATGGGCACGGGTCTCATTATATCTTGCCATCCGCTCGGTTTATCGGGGGAACCGGAGCACCCTCCTGCTTACCATTCTCATCATCGCCCTGGTGATGGTCCTCATGAACTTTCTTGGGATCATCATCGGCGGAGTGATCACGCTCTACAATGACCAGATGATCAACTACCAGTATGGTCATGTGATGATAGAACCCAGAAACAAGGAGACTGAGATCCACCATGCAGATGAACTGGTTCAACGGCTGAAGGCAATTCCGGGGGTGAAGGGAGTGACTGCCCGGGTCAGTACCGGTGTCACCATCACGAATCCGAAAAATGGAAAATTCCAGTCCATTTCTCTGACCGGTTTTCATCCTGACGATGAACAGGAGGTGACAAGGTACCAGCAGGCGATTATTGATGGTGATTACCTCTCACGGGGTGATACGGACGAGATCCTCATCGGGACTCTCCTTGCCGGAATGGAAGATGAATCCCAGGACAAGCTGCCCTCCCTTGGGGGTGTAAAAGTCGGAGATCGCCTGCAGGTCAGTTTCAGCAACGGGGTGGTGAAGGAGTACCGGGTGAAAGGGATCTATGAAACCCTGGGTGCCCTGATAGACCATGGTGCCTTTCTTACCAGGGAAGAGATGGATGCCGTTATTCATACCGGAGACGGGGCCACCGAGATCCTCGTGGCCGGTGAGTCAGCCGGTGATGCGATGCTTCTGAAGGATACCCTTCTGGAGTTCGGGGTCGGGGAGCAGATAAAGACCTGGAATGAAAAAGGCCGGGGGATTCTTGGCGATGCGATTGAGAGTATCGACCTCATCAACACGATCATGAAGGTTGTGGCTCTGGTTGTTGCAAGCGTGGTCATCTTCATCGTGACATACATCAATGTCATCAACCGGAAGAAACAGATTGCGATTTTAAAAGCCATCGGGGTCAGAAAAAAGATCATTGAAGGAAGTTACCTCATCCAGGTCCTGTTCCAGTGTGCCTGTGGAGCTGTGGCGGGGATCGTGATTCTCAACGTGATTGTATCTGCTCTCACGATTCACCGGATCCGCTTTCCGATGGGATATCTGACCCCGGTACTTGATTATCATGCGGTCGGATACAGCATAATCCTTCTATCTCTGGTCTCACTGGTCTCTGCCTTCATCCCGGCCCGGCAGGTGGCTGATGAAGAGATCCTTGATGCGATGAGGGGGTAGGATGATCGAGGTTCAGAACCTGAAAAAGACATACCAGATGGGAACTGTCACCGTGGGGGCCCTGAAAGGCGTTTCCCTCCTGATCGAAAAAGGAGCATTTGTCGGGATCATGGGGCCGTCAGGAAGCGGGAAATCGACACTGCTCCACCTGCTCGGTCTTCTTGACCGCCCGACATCGGGATCCATCAGGCTGATGAATACCGATGTCACCTGTCTTTCGGAGGAAGAGAGGACAGAATTCAGGCTCCGGAACCTGGGGTACGTGTTTCAGGATTATGCCCTTGTTTCTGAACTGAATGTGCTGGAAAATGTCGCCATCCCCATGATCACCCGGGGCAGACCCTATGAAGAGTGTTACACGGCGGCGAGGGATGTACTGGAAAAAGTTGACCTCCTGAACCGGCAGGATCATCTGGTATATGAACTGTCGGGCGGAGAACAACAACGGGTTTCAATCGCGAGGGCTCTGGTGAACAGGCCGGCGATCATGTACGCAGATGAGCCGTGTGCCAATCTGGATACAGAAAATTCCCGGACGATACTCGGGTTGTTCAGATCAGTTAACCGGAATCTCGGTCAGACGATCGTGATGGTCTCGCATGAACCCTGGCACAGGGAATATTTTGACCGGATCATTCAGATCAGGGACGGGATGATTGAAGAGATGAAGAGAGACACCCTTTCAGCCGGTGATTCACATCATTCCTCTTCAGAGAGTTCCTTCCACGGGTGATGGCAGGAGCATTTATTCAGAGGAAGGGGAAGGAATATTATCCTATAAAGATATATTTCTCTGATCTGAATGAAAGGGAGTATCGTCAGGGGGAGTTTGCTGGCACTGCTTATCGTGTCAACACTGGTAATGGCGGATGCAACCAGCGGGGTTCCGGTGATCCAGGTACCTCAGGTTTCGATTCCGGATTTTTCGGTTGTCTCATCGGTACCGGTAACCGGTGATCAGGTACCCGTGTATGGGGTTGAATCTGAACAACATGGACTAAATCCTGAGGCGATTAACTACATCACCGCGGGAACGACAGTCTTTTT
>CAZXRT010000143.1:0-1196 GCA_964642535.1 uncultured Methanospirillum sp. | reverse complement strand
ATGAACAGAACCGGGGTGCAGGCAGCTGACGGGCCGATACGAATCAGGATGACCGGACCTGCAAATGAGACGTATAATACCCTTATTGGTGCAGATTACCGGGAATGGCCGCTTACCCATCTCGGGGTGAACGCACCGCTCTGGTACTGGGTAGGACTTGGTGATGACCATACGGTATACCCGCCGCTGGACGGGTGGAATACCTCTGTGCTTGATCCATTCACGTCAGCACGCCTGTACAATCCGGGGGTGTATACCCTCCGGGCAGAATGCAACGCTAATTCAATGAAGGATAATTATAAGGCTCCTGACGGTTCTGACTATGAAAACAAGACTGTATCTGCTTTTGTAACCGTTGATCTAATCGAAAACAATGTTTCCATTCAGGTGGATTCTGATCCGGTAACGGTGGGAAACACCTTCAAAACGACAATATCCGGGCTGCCAAATAAGGAATACCACCTCTGGGTGAAGGGAACATCCAATATGACCGGTCTGCCCGGAGACCAGCCGCCATCGATCGCGTATGGTCAGCACCGGGTGCTCATGGATGATCCGGCAGGTCCGTACGAGGTTGGATCCTTCGTGTTCTCTGACGGAGGCGGGAAGACGATCCGGCAGGATGTCCCCATTGGTGACATTTTTGCAGGAACCAGGTTTTATGCAATCGTTAAGATGGATTCTGCCGGAACGCGGGTTGTAACCTGGAATACCAGCAGCGAGACGGCAACGGGTCCATACACTCTCGCAGTGGAGGATAAGACCGAGATCGGATATACCGGTGACTCCGTGCCTGTAACCCTCGTCCCCTCCGGTGGAAGTGATGAGATCCGGCTGCTCGCCGGGTGGAATTTCGTCTCTACTCCCAGTGTCCTGAAAAACGGGGCTGACACCATGGCAATCTTCTCAGGGGTGAACTCCTCGGGCCATTCGATCTTCGGATTTGATGGAAGGACCGGGTCATGGGTATCACTCAAGGCAGATGATACCTTCACCCCTCTAAGCGCCATCTGGATCTATTCAACAGGAAACGATTCAGTCCCGCTGACTCCTGAACTGTCTGTCATGGTTCCGCCACGAAACCTGACCTCCGGCTGGAATACTCTTGGCATTGCAGCACCTGACCGGAATGTAAGCCAGGCACTGACATCCATTCAGTCTGCCTGGTCTTACCTGGTCGGGTATGATTCGGAGAA
>CAZXRT010000142.1:0-5993 GCA_964642535.1 uncultured Methanospirillum sp. | reverse complement strand
GATGGGTTTTCTTCATCTTCATACGAATGTTTATTTCCCGAAGTTACTAATGCCCGTATACCTGAGAGAGGTGTTTCTTATTTGACGGATCAGTCCCGGCATTCGGACTCCGGCCATTCGTTATGGCAATGGATGGCAGATATTTCTGCTTTATCCCATGGTAGAGAGGTATCATGCCTGCATTGCAGGCATTTTTACCAGAGGTCTGAATCCGGAATTATGTCATGTGAAGCATTTCCCCATGGAATTCCTGATGAAATCCTCTTTGGTATCATAATTCACACCCGATCCTATGCTGATGATAATGGGATCCTGTTTGAACCACTATCGTTGACGGATCCGGATGAACCATGACATAACGGGCAATAATTCCGATGGAATGTGGTATGTATTCCTTCCATGTTTCATATTGTGGGCACAATAAAAATATCAGAAAGACTGGATACTATCAACTCTCAATCCCAGAGGAAGGTTATGGTATACGGTGTTTTCCATCTTCGGGAGCTCCGTACAATGTGTACATGAGTTTTTCTATCAGTTCCAATCCTGTTTGGATCTCTTCTATTGATGTTTTCAGGATAATGGCCGGGTTGTGGTTAAGAATCGGGTGGCAATTACATTTGTCATATTGCTGGCGAATAATGTCAGAAATTAGGGATAAAAAAGATAGAATCAGATGTATTTATTTCGCCTGAGCCAGTCACGCTGAGGTGGAGTATATCGATATGAGATATCGCATTTATCATCCTGGAAACTCCATGGGGTGATGATCACCACATCCCCCTCCCGAATCCAGGCGCGCTTTTTTATCTTCCCTTTAATCCGCCCCATGCGGGTTACTCCGTCAAAACAACGGACCCTGATATGGTTCGCCCCCATCATCAGTTCAGCAAGAGCAAACTGCTCACGGTTATACTTTTTAGGAAGACGGACCCTGATTACTTCTGTTCCGCCTGCAGCGTTCTGAGTTTCAATTACTTCTTCTATTATCTGCTCTTCATCAGAAGCATTATCTACAGTAATAATCCAACCAACTCCGATTATTTATCTATATGTTCTTAGTTCTTTTGAATGTATGCCGAATATGACCTCTTCCGGTGATTATGAAGAGGGTGTTTCCTCCGATGACAGATAAGAAGGAACGGAGAATTTACCTGTGTTGTAATGAATAGGTATGTTTATGAGACTGATGAATTTTCAGCAGGGAGCCATGTTCCTGTGTATCTTCCTTTTTTTGATGATCACTGTTTCTGCAGATAATACCACCCCATCGGGCTCTTCAGAGATTGTGGTAACCGTTGGTTCTACAATCCTGGAGATCGGCGATCCACTTGAGGTGGAGGGAGCGGTATCTGACTCCATCATCGGCTCCTATCCCGGAACTGCCATTCTAATCCTGAACAAACCCATGGCAAGCAAACTGGATTCGTATCACATGATTCAGGTTAACGATGACGGCACATTCTCATTCTCCGCTCCGACTGATAGTACCGGAACCTGGGTGGTATCGGCAAGATATGGTACTGAAACAAGCGCCTCAGTTGAAGTGAAGGTTAACCCGCGTGCTACACCTAAAAGGACTGTTGTTGTGCTTAATTCGCGTGGGGGTCCTGCCAGGGCAGGGGATGATCTGGAACTGACCGGGTACCTGCGTGATAAACAGGGTGTGGGCATTGCCGACAAATCCATTACGTACATGGTAGCAATCCCTCCCTATGGGTGCAGTATCTGTTCTGATGATGACAGCCTTCTGATATGGGAAACATATGGTGAGGTTGTAACTGATTCAGCCGGTCATTTTAGTCTTGGTTTTATTCCATATGATCAGGGTCAGTACCGGGTAAAGGCATATTTCACTGGTGATGATGTGTACCAGCCTTCTTCAAGTGAGACCCGATCAGTCAGGGTTACCTGATTTTTTTTGTTCGTGACTCTTTACTGATGCAATCCGTACCATCAAATCAGTTATACCCATCTGCCATGAATGCCCATGTATGTGGTGAATGAATATCGCAGAGTTTGCTCTTGAAAGGTATCTCGCAAAGCACGAATTTTCAGCCCAATATCTTCTCTGCACATCAGATTGTGAAACCCTATCCGTCCGGGAACTTCTGGCACTGGAGGATGGTTCATTGGAATCCTTTCTGGATCTCCGGTTAGGATATACGCAATCCCAGGGCTCTCCTGAATTGAGAAAAGAGATATCCGGCTGGTATTCCTCTCTCTCCCCCGATCAGATCGTGGTGACAACAGGAGCAGAGGAGACGATCTTCATCTCGATGCAGGTACTTCTCAGTCCTGGAGACCATGTGATTGTACAGACTCCGGCATATCAGTCGCTCACTGAGTTGCCCCGCTCTCTTGGGTGCACGGTATCTCCATGGGATCTCACAGAGAAGGGGGGGAGATGGGTTCTTGATCCTGATCTCCTGGTTGAACTGATCAGACCTGATACACGAATGCTCGTGGTGAATTCACCGCATAATCCAACTGGTCATATCTTTTCCCACGATGAGTGGATAAAAATTCGTGATATCTGCGATGAACACGGGATCATGATCCTCTCTGACGAAGTATACCGGGGTTCTGAACATTCGTCTTCATTGTGTCTGCCGGCAATGGCTGATATCTATGAAAAAGGGTATTCAATCGGGGTGATGTCCAAAGCACTGGGACTTGCCGGTCTGAGGATCGGCTGGATTGCTTCACGGGATCAGGATTTTATCAGCCGTTTTCTGGCATTCAAGGATTATACCACCATCTGCAACAGTAGTGCCTCCGAGTTTCTGGCAACAGTTGCTCTCCGTCAGAAAGACTCGATTCTTGCACGCAATACCACAATTATCAGAGAAAACCTTCGCTCGCTGGATGCCTTTTTTTACCGGTATGGTGATATCGTATCCTGGTCACGACCTGAGGCTGGGTCCACTGCATTCCCACGGATCATGAGCGATGAATCGGGAGACGTTTTCTGCCAAAAGGTTCTTGAAAATGCCGGGATTCTGCTGCTGCCAGGTTCTGTATTCGGTGTTTCCACTCCTCACTTCAGAATTGGTTATGGCAGAGCTGATTTCCAATCTAATCTCAGTCAATTCGAAAAATTTCTCATTTCACTCTCCTGACCCCCGGTCAGGAGCCTTCATACAGAGCAACATATCATTAATCAATAACCAGAATAAATAGTGTAGAATAGAGGCTGAGATTATGTCGGTAGCAATATTGATCGTCGATGACGAGCCTGCTTTAAATGAGCTTTTTGTCATCGGACTGACCAAGTACGGGTTTGCTACAGAAGGAGTTCTTGGAGGGCAGGAATGCCTTGATCTTCTGAAGAGTGCATACCAGCCAGATCTGATTCTCCTTGATATGATGATGGAACCGATGGATGGATGGGAAACCCTCCATAATATCAAGGCTGATCATGAATCAAAAAAGATCCCGGTAGTGATGCAGACTGGGAAAAACCTGACCTATAAAGAGGCAGAACAGTTCTCATTTTTTATTGAGGATTATATTATGAAGCCGATTACTCCGAAGCGATGTGTCGACATCATTAATACAATTCTCAATAAAAGGCAAAGTGTGGCTGAATTCATAAAAAGGGTCAGAAATGACGGATATCCGGGAGATCAGATAGACCGCTTCGTGGAATTGCATCGTGCAATTGATGTCTCTGATCGTCTGCAGAAACTTCTTCAAGACAGGTACGGGTCAGGTCCCTCTGATGCGGATCCTGAATCATATGGACCTGAGGAATTTTTGGAATTTCGAAAGAAAATTATTTCCGAGTATGATACCCTTCAAAAGAAACTTGAAATACGTCTCTGATTTTTATAGATTCAGGTTTCACCACCTGGCCCGTTGAGTGAGCATGAATCAAGGATGGCCCCGACTGTTCTGAAAGCGTCCTGAAGATCCTGGTAATTGGGAATGTGTGCTTCTCCAAGCATGTTTATCGCTGATTTCATTGAATCACCACCAAGCAGGCACCCAACAACCATTGAATGAGTGAACCGGGAGAGACGGATCATCTCATGAGCCAGGTTTTTGGGATCCATCATTGCCACCGGAGCTGTTATCACTACGGCAATATCCCAGATCTGCTGATATTTGATCATCACGTCAAATACGCGGGCAAACCGTGATGCATTGCTGTCTCCCAGGAGATCCACTGGATTTTTGTGAGACCATGACTCCGGGAGAATGGCACTGAGTTCCTCAACGACAGCATCAGGAAGGTTAATCATATCCATTCCGTTCATTTCAGCATAATCAGATGCGAGAACCCCAAAACCTCCGGCATTGGTCAGAATAACAGTCCTTCTTCCTTTTGGGTATCCTTCTGAAACAACAAGTTGTGCCACATCAAATGCTTCAGCCAGAGAATACGCTGGGATAACTCCGGCCTGTCTGAATGCCGCAATATACGTCTCATAACTTCCTGCAAGAGATCCGGTGTGTGAAGATGCAGCTTCCCGTCCACGTACTGATGATCCTGATTTCAGGGCTATTACTGGCTTTCTTCCCCGCATACTCTCAGCATACTGGAGAAAAACCTTACCGTCCCGGATCTCCTCGACATACAGGATGATTGCATAGGTGTGGGGATCCTGATCCAGAACCTGGAGGTACTCCATGAACCCCATATCTGTCTGGTTTCCCACACTGATCACTGAAGAAAAACCGATCCTGCGTGAGATTGACCAGTCAAGTACCGTGGTGATGATGGCTCCGCTCTGGGAGATGAATCCGATATATCCTGATAATGGTGACTGTACATCAAAAGTTGCATTCAGATCCAGAGGTGGGATGACAATTCCCAGGCAGTTCGGGCCGACGATTCTGATTCCTGTCTCTCTGGAGACTTTCAGAAGTTCATCTTCCAGTTTTTTTCCTTCAATACCGGTCTCCCGAAATCCTGCTGTCAGGATAACTGCTGATTTGACACCTTTTTCCCCTGCTTCTTTCAGGATGCCGGGAACAGTGGATGCCGGTGTTGCCACCACAATCATCTCTACCTCTCCGGGAATTGAGCTGATTGACGGGAAAACCTTCTTCCCCATGATATCTTCAGCATTCGGATTAACCGGGTAGAGATCTCCCTGAAAGTTTAAAAGATTTCGAAAAACTGCATATCCTACTTTTCCCGGGGATCGTGACGCTCCGATGACTGCGATGGATTTGGGGTGCAAAAGGTCCGGGACCGGAGGAAGGACCGGGGCTACAGGAGAGGGCTCCTCCTCTCCCTGGGAAACGAAGATCCTTGCATCAACTGCACATGCCCCCTTTTCCCATAGGATAAGCGGATTTATATCAAATTCAGTAATTGAAGGCTCTTCTAAAAACATGCGGACAGCACTGCCAATAGCCCGTATGAGTGCTTCTTCGTCAAGCGGGGCATGGCCCCTGTATCCGGCGATAAGGCGATATCCTTTGAGTTCCTGGATCATCAGCCTGAACTCCGTTTCTTTGACCGGTAGAACTCTCATGGCAAAATCGTTTAACAGTTCAACCAGAATGCCTCCCATTCCCACGGTAATAACTTTACCGAATGCAGGATCCGTCTTTCCCCCGATGAGAAATTCTGTCCCTCCTGCAATCTCCTCCTCAATAAGATATCCTGAAATCGTCGCTCCGGGATGATAGGCGGCAACCTTTGCATCAATCTGTGTGAGTGCCTGATTCAGGGCATCCTGGCAGGTAATATGGAGAACCACGCCCCCGGCGTCAGATTTATGGATAATATCCGGAGATACAACCTTCACAACAACTGTTGTACCGATGTCCTTCATCGCTTCTGCAGCTTCTCCGTGGGTGGTGACATACCGGTACTTCGGACCTGGTATTCCGTATTTTGTAAGCAGGGAATAGCCAGCCTGTTCTGTTAGAAGTCTTTTCTCCATATATGGTCCCGTATGTGAGCATTGGGAACTGAATCAGATAAATATTGTGAATGCAAAAAAGGAAATTCAGATATTTTGCAGGAGGGCCTG
>CAZXRT010000141.1:0-6029 GCA_964642535.1 uncultured Methanospirillum sp. | reverse complement strand
CCGGAACCACCTACCGAGAAGAGGCAGATATTTGCATTGCCGGTCCGGTAATCCTCCCAGACAATCCTTGTTCCATAGATTGAGGGATTCTTCTGGTCATACTGGTCCTGGGAGATCTGATAGATCCTTCCGGTGACCAGGTCAAGGAGCATGATGTCGGCGTTGTTATTCCGGTAATCCTCCCAGACCACCAGTGCTCCGGATACATCAGGGTTTACTGCCTTGTCAGCACCTGATGTGACCCTGATCTCAGTGAGAGTCTCAAGAGACGCTCCATAGATATCAGTGCCACCATTCCGGTTATCCTCCCAGACGACAATCTTCCCGCTGATCCGTGGGTTTTTCTGATCAAACCTGTTGTTTGTCAGCTGATGCTCCTTACCCTCGGCGATATCATACAGGTAGATATCTGCATTCCCGTTTCTCCAGTCTTCCCAGACGATATAATTCCCTGAGATGGAGGGCTTCTTCTGGTCGCCCAGATCCTTACAGATCAGTTTTACCGTACCTGCATTGAGATCGGCAAGAGCGATGTCAGCATTTCCCGAACTCCAGTCCTGCCAGACCATGAACCTGCCTGATAGTGCCGGCTGATTCTGGTTGGTGGTGCTGGGTGAGATCTGGGCAGCGGTATCTGACGGTATATCATACCCGTAGATATTCTTGATACTGTTGCTGTATGCTCCATCCTGCTCATAGACCACCAGGTTACCGGATGTATCCGGATAGGTCTGCTGGTGGCCGGAAGGAGAGAGAGACATCAGTCTGCCCGAGGCAAGGTCATAGATCCCTATCCCCGAGGTTCCCGCGTTCCATTCCTCAAATACAATGTATTTGTCAGAGATCCGCGGGTGCACATGGTTCAGCTTCCCGCTGGTGATGAGCTTGTCAGCTCCCCCGCAGGATTCTGAGGCCATGGCAAACGCTGCAGGATCCATGGGCAGATTGTTCTTCAGCGAGTATGCATCAGGATCCGATGCTGCGGCCATAATTGAAATGCCGCTCTCACTGGCCTGTTGTGCTGAAAATGAGATGTTTCCAGCACTGGATAACGGTACTGTTCCTTCTGAGGTCAGAGTAAACTCTGCTGCCCCGGTGTTAATACACAGGCAGAGAAGAACCACCAGAATATATGGCAGATATCTCCATATTGTCATCATTACGCCTCCCATCCGCATTGTCCATACCTGGCAGTGCCAGATATATCGAACCCAAGATATATGTGCTAATCTTTACACTAACCCCTATAAAATACTATCATTCCAAAACAGGGCGATATTTGAGTCCGAAACGCGAAAATAAGCCTGCAAATTTTAATTCGTTGCAATGAGAATAATATTATGCCGATAAATCCTAAGCTGCTTTGGATTCTGAATTATAGGCTGTGCGCGGAATATGGAGGCCGTGAAATATTAATCGCATTATACTAACCAGGGTTCCGGACCTCCCCTGAACCACCCGGATCGCACAAGGTCACCGCTCCGGGGGGTATGCCCGCAGGCCGGACTGATCCTTCTCATCAGGTGTATATTTCTTTCTGAGCTACCCACCTTTGTACATGCATGTCAGTCCGGGGAACCTTTTTCTTCATCGTGGATATAGGGTGGTCCCATGAAAAGGAGGTATGTCATCGGAGTATCAGGTGCAAGCGGGATTGTCTATGCATCCCGGCTTATCAGGATCCTGGCCGGAGAGGCAGAGGTTCATCTGGTAATCAGTCCGGTTGCACGGGAAATTGCAGCCCATGAAGGGATCAGTCTGGACGATCTGCCGGTTATCCTCCATCAGTATGAAGCACTGGCAGCTCCGATCGCAAGTGGATCATTCCGTCATGACGGGATGGCCATTGTTCCCTGCAGTATGAAAACCCTGGCATCAATTGCAAGCGGAGTCACCTCCAACCTGATCACCCGTGCTGCAGATGTTACCCTCAAGGAGCGGAGGCCCTGTATTCTTCTTCTCAGGGAAAACCCGCTATCACGAATTCATATCACAAATATGCTCACGGCAAATGATGCAGGAGCAACCATTATGACCGCCAGCCCGCCGTTTTACCACCGGCCCGGAACCATCGAGGATCTTGTGGACGCGGTCATCGCACGCATCCTCGATCATCTCGGTTTTGAACACGATATCAGCAGCAGATGGAACGGATACTGATGAGAACCTTTATTGAGCAGATGAGAAGGAACGGTCTGGTAACTGACATCCATGAACCGGTTTCCTCTGTATATGATGCACCGAAGCGATCATTCGGGACAGACAAACTCCTGTTCTTTCACAATCTTGATGGAAAGAAAGGTGTCATGAACCTTACTGCCAGCCGCAGCGCTCTTGCCCTGGCACTCGGGGTGACTCCGGAAATGATGGTTCCCCACCTGGCTGCCTGCCGGTATGACGGAACCGTAACAGATGCAGGGGCAATAACCTGCAGTCCGCCGGACCTTGATTCCATCCCGATCATGAAGCATTATCCCCGGGACGCCGGGCGATACATCTGTGCAGGAGTGGTCTTCTCCCGGTATAACGGGGTTGAAAATGCATCAGTTCACCGGATGCTCCAGCAGGGGAAAGACCGGCTGGTTGCCAGGCTCGTAGAAGGGAGACATACCCATACCATGCTGAAACAGGCACTTGCGGACGGGAAAGAACTCCCGGTTGCCATTGCCATCGGCCTGCACCCCCTTGTCATGTTTGCCAGCTGCAGCAGGGTGCCGGTCGGCATGGAACTTCCGTTTGCTGCCGAACTGCTCGGGGGCACCATCCCTGTGCAGACTCTCGGAAACGGGGTCAGGGTTCCGGATGCCGAGATCATCCTGGAAGGGTTTATCACCGGAGAACTGGCTCAGGAAGGACCTTTTGTCGATATTACCGGGACCTACGATCCCGAGCGGATGCAGCATGTGATCCGGATCACCGGCATGTACACGAAACCCGACCCGATATATCACGGAATCCTCCCGGGCGGGGACGAACACAAGATACTGATGGGAGCACCGTATGAACCCCTGATCTACAAGGCTGTCGCCGGGGTGACCGGTGTCCGTGACGTGGTCCTGACAAAGGGTGGTGCCGGGTACCTGCACGGGGTTGTCCAGGTAAGGAAACGGACACAGGGAGATGCCAAAAACGCCATTCTTGCCGCATTTGCAGCCCATACCTCGCTCAAGCATGTCGTCGTGGTAGACGAGGATATCAACCCCTCCGACCCCCTGGACGTTGAATATGCGATTGCAACCCGTGTCAGGGCTGATACCGACACCATCATCATCTCCGGGATCCGGGGATCTTCCCTTGATCCAACCCGGATCGGGGACGGGATGAATGTCAAGATGGGGATTGATGCAACCATGGAGATGGGTCGGGAAGACGAGTTTATCAGGGCAGTCTGGGAGGACTGATGTACCTCACACCTGAAGAAGAGAAGATCCTTGCCGGGGAAGAAGGGGAGACCCGCCGGCAGATGATGGAGATCCTGGTCGCGGTCGGCAAGGTCTTCGAGGCTGAGAAGATGGTCCCGATCAGGAGTGCCCAGGTCTCCGGGGCTTCATACAAGACGATCGGGAGGTGGGGTCTTGAATGGCTCTCCGGCCTTGATGCCCGGGCATCGGTCCCGGCGATCCTAAATCCGGTCGGCATGGACCGGGTCCGGTGGAGGGATATGAAGATTGATCCTGAGTTTGCCAAAAACCAGCTTGCGGTTATTGCCGCCTATGAACGGCTTGGGATCAGTCTTGAATGTACCTGCACTCCCTATTACCTGACAATGACCGAGTACGGTGACCACCTTGCATGGTCAGAGTCATCTGCCGTCGCGTATGCAAACTCGGTGATCGGGGCACGGACAAACCGGGAAGGAGGCCCGTCCGCCCTCGCTGCAGCGATCGTAGGGAGAACACCCTGTTACGGCCTGCACCTGGTGAAAAACCGGTCACCAGAATTTGTGATAGAAGTTGAAGGGGCACCTGCACACCCGGACGAATCATGGTTCGGAGCACTCGGGTATCTCGCCGGAAAGATCGCAGGAAACCGGATCCCTCTCTTTACCGGGATCAGACCGGGACGGGATCAGCTAAAGAACCTGGGGGCTGCCATGGCGGCAACGGGAGCAACTGCCCTGTACCATGTGCAGGAGATCACTCCCGAAGCCCGGGTATTCAGATATGACCCAACACCCCTCGAAACCGTCACGATCACCGGCAGGGAGGTTGCAGAGGTGTATGCAGACGCTGAGCCGGATGCGGTAGCGATCGGCTGTCCCCACTGCTCCGAGGAGGAACTGGTGAATATCGCGGAGCATCTGAAGGGATGCACCGTGAAAAAACCCCTGTATATCTTTGCTGCCCGGGAAGTGATTGCAAGGTCGGCAGACGCGGTCAGAACCATCGAGAAGAGCGGGGCAGGGGTGTACGCCGATACCTGCATGGTGGTGTCCCCGGCCCTGGAACGGTATAGTACCATCATGGTATCCAGCGGAAAGGCACTCTCCTACGTTCCGAACATGTGTGGAGCAAAGGCAGTCATCGGCACCCTTCAGGATTGCCTGAAGGCAGCGTGCAGCTAAAAAACCGGGGCCATCTTCCATACATTGATTTTTTCCCGGCGTATATCACCGGATTTTTCCGGCTGAGACCTTTATCACCTCCCGCCCGATATGGTATACACAGACAGTTTCAGCCATGAGTCTGCCGGACGAGACCTATTATGATATCCTGGGCGTTCCTCCAGATGCATCGATAGAAAAGATCACTTCTGCATACCGGAAACTGGCAAAAATTCTCCATCCCGACGTATGCCAGAGTCCGGATGCAGAGGACCTGTTCAAGGCTGTCAATGAGGCATACCAGGTTCTGCGTGACCCGAAGAAACGCGAAGAGTATGATGCCTCTGCCATCCCTTCACACGCTTCCCAGTACCGGGGATACTACCAGGGAACCCGCAGATACCGTGACCCCCGCACCTGGTATTATGCAGACCCCTGCCGTAATGCCGGCAGAACGCAGGCTCGGGCTGAAGAGAACAGACAACACCGGAGACAGAGTACGATCCCCCGGTTCCTGCAGATCATTCTTTTTTACATAACCCTCCTGATGGCAATCATCATCATGGCCCAGCTCTTCCTCCTGCCCTGGATCAACAGTGCAAATGCCTCTGATGCACGGACGGAATTTCTGGAAGGAAACCGCTGGATGGGAGAGGAAGAATACCAGAAAGCGATCGAGAGTTACCGGGAGGCGACGAACCGTCTTCCGACCTTCTCCGAGGCATGGAGGGCGAGAGGGATTGCCGAGGTTGCAAAGGCCGATGAACTGACATCGCTGGGAAAGGCAGAATCAGGCGAGTATTACCGGCAGGCGATCCGATCCTTCTCCCGGGTTGACCTGCAGGACCGCCAGGACACGCTTGCCCAGAAAAAGATGGCATATGCCATGATCATGACCGGTGATGCAGACCGGGCGCTCTCCATCCTCTCCTCGCTTCCCTCCGGATCTGATGATCCCGAGGTGAATTCCCTGATCCAGCAGGCCCACACCCTGATGAGCCAGGGGAGCCGTGGTCAGCGGTCTGTCTGACCGGTATGGAACAGTCAGGGGAACCGTTCAGGTCATGCTTGAGGAGAGCGACTTAGTAACCAGAACATGGCTGACATCTCACCCCGCATGCAGGCATACTATGACCGGCTGAACAGTGGTCTGGCAGATGCCATGGAAATGGCCAGAAGGGCACGGGAAAGAGGTCTTGATCCTGAAACCACGGTTGAGATCCCGATCGCCAACGATCTTGCTGACCGGGTGGAGGCCCAGGTCGGGATCAAAGGGGTGGCAGCCAGGATACGCGAACTTGAGAAGATGATGTCCCGGGAAGAGGCATCACTCAAGATAGGGGACGATTTTACTGCCCGGATGTTTGGAGAGACGGAGATTGAAGAGATCCTGGATCATACCATCCGGACATCCATGGCTCTCCTCACCGAAGGGGTGGTATCAGCCCCGATCGAAGGGATCGCAAAGGTCGCAGTCCGAAAGAAC
>CAZXRT010000140.1:0-6059 GCA_964642535.1 uncultured Methanospirillum sp. | reverse complement strand
TCATCTGTCGTGATGCCGATCTGACGAATGCTGCAAAAGGTGCCGTCAGCGGGAGATTTTTTAACTGTGGGCAGACCTGCACCGCAGTCAAACGTCTGATTGTGGATGAGACCATCGCCGATGAGGTAACCGGGAAACTGAAGACTCTCATCTCGGCACTTCAGGTTGGCAATGGCCTTGAAAACGGGATTGATATCGGTCCGGTGCATACGCAGAGGCAGCGTGAAACCGTTCTCTCCCAGGTACGCAGGACGGTGGAGGAGGATTATGGCAGACTGATTGCAGGGGGGAATATTCCTGTCTGTTCTGACCTGAAAGAAGGATTTTTCCTTGAACCTACCCTCCTGACAGACCTGGACCCTCAGGCCCCGGTACTGCAGGAGGAGGTCTTCGGTCCTGTACTTCCGGTCCTGACCTTTTCCTCGCTGGATGATGCAGTCTCTCTCGCCAACCAGACCCGTTTCGGACTTGGTGCTTCGGTCTGGACCCATGACAGCCGGATCATCAGCAGGATGTACAATGATCTACAGGCAGGGATCGTCTGGGTGAATCAGCATCTGAAGATCCCACCTGAAGTCCCGTTCGGGGGAACAAAAGAGTCGGGTTCAGGCAGGGAAAACGGAAGGTATGCCCTTGAGCATTATCTGGAAGAAAAGACCGTCCTCATCAGGCCGTGATTGAATGGTACGGGCAGGAGTTCATGTTTCGATAGCCGGATCCCTTGCACATGCGGCAGGAAGAGCACAGGAGAGGGGGTGTGACTGCTTTCAGATCTTTACCCGGAACCCCCGTGGCTGGGCTGCAAAAGAGATCACCGGAGCTGATGCCGGGAATTTTATCGAAGCGGTCCGTTCATCCCGGCTCTCTCCGGTCTTTGCCCATATGCCGTACCTGCCGAATCCTGCATCGGAAAAACCGGAGATCTATCAGAAATCAGTTGATGCCCTTACAGAGGAACTTGCCCGGTGTCATCTTCTGGGTATCCCCTACCTGGTAACTCATCTCGGTCATGCATCAGACAGCCCTCATGCCGGCCGGAAAAGAGTTATTGAAGCCATCAACATGGCAATGTCCCGCTTTGAGGGAGATGTGGTGCTGCTTCTTGAGAATACTGCCGGTGAGAGAAATTCTGTCGGTAGTATGCTTGGGGAGATCGGGGAGGTCCTGGATGGTCTTGATTCAGCAGAATATGCCGGACTATGCTTTGATACCTGTCATGCGTGTGCTGCAGGGTATGATCTCCGGAGCCGTGAGGCTACAAACCTGGTGCTGGAACAGGTTGACACTGAGATTGGTCTCTCCCGTCTTCGCCTGATCCACCTGAACGATGCAAAAGGGCAGCTTGGCTCTGGCCTTGACCGGCACGAACACCTCGGACTGGGCACCCTGGGTGAGAGTGGAATTCGCAGCATACTGACCCATCCTTCCCTGAATCAGGTGCCATTTATCTGCGAAACACCGGTTGATGACCGGCGGGATGATGCCGGCACCATCCGGATCGTGCGCGAGTATGCAAAAAACGATTGATGATCGCCGGTATGGAATATTCAGAGGCGGAGGGGTTCTATATATGATGATATATTCTTTCTACGCAATGTTTTTTATGCGCCCCTGGTACTCATATTAGTCTGCGTACACTCAGGTGAATGCAAAACCGGGTTTGGATAAGGGGGAACCTTATAGCCCGAGCGGGAATAAGTTATTTATGTGCCCTTGGCCGGGGCATGGGCCTCTGATGCCTGAAAGCCCGGCGGGCATATCCAGGTGGTATAAAGATGAACAGGGCTGAACAGGTCACAGGGGGATTCGCCCTTCTGGTAATCATCGGTATTTTGCTTATCAATCCGGTTTCAGCACAACCGATTACGGCACCAGTAAAGATCACGATGCCGGGTGTCTATGAGCTGACCGAAGATGCACGGGGAATTACGGATGTGTACGGCATCTCTATCGAATGTTCAAACGTGGTAATCGATGGAGGGAATCATTTTCTCGGTGGAGAAAGCCGTGACAAGTCGATTGGCGTCTATGTGAATCAGTATGGAGGTTCCATCACCAATGTCACAGTGAAGAACCTCATTATTGAGAAATGGCAGGCAGGGATTGATTTCAAGTATGTCAAGGGACAGCCGGGAGATACCAATCTCATCACGAAATGTGATATTGTCGACAGTGAGACTGCCATCCATGTGGAATATTCAGATTATGTCCAGGTTATTGACAATAAGATCACTGACTGTCCGACCGGTGTTAATGTCGAAGGGCTCTCCACCTACACCACGCTGCAGAAGAATACGATAAAGAACTCAGGGCTCGGGATTGGAGTCACCAACAGCCGGTATACAACCGTTGAAGAGAATAATATCAATACCTGCTCGGTATACGGGCTCCAGGTTACGGACTGTGAATACACAACCATCACCCGCAACCCAATCGGGAATAACAAGTATGCAGCAGTCATAATCGAGAACTCACGCGAGTCTGATATCTCGGGAAACACCCTGACCCAGACTGAGACCGGACCTGTCCTGATTATCGGGAACGAAGTGAGATATGCCTCGGTTACGGACAACTACTTCGGCTCGTATGAGGCGGTATCTGTTGACGAGGTGAGTTCAGAGATCGCATGGAACTCCACCCAGGCACCGGGAACAAATATTCTTGGCGGGCCATACATGGGAGGGAACTACTGGGGATCTGCACCAGGAGATAAGGGATATTCCGATACAGCCCCTGACGTCGATGGTTTTGGGATCGCGGACAAACCGTACCAGATTAATGAATACAATATTGATTATCTCCCCCTGACTCATACCACCGCAACCAAGGCTCCGGAAGACCAGGTGCAGACCACGGCAGAGGAATCTGTTGAAGAGTCGGCAGCCAATGTTACCGGGGAAGATGTGACGGAACCGGTATCTGAAGAAACCGCCGTCAATGAAACCCCTGTTTCCGATCTCCCTGATGCCGCTGCCCTACAAACCCCTATTCCTGAAAGTGAGAATACGAAAGCGCCTCTCCCCCTCAGTGAACCCTCAAACCAGTCGGCATCTCCTGCAAATGAGACAGAATCTGTGACTGAAAATTCTTCCGGTAATGAGAGTTCTCTCGTTCAGAACGTTTCTGAGTCAGTCATGGCAAACACTTCGATTCTGAACAGTTCTCTGACCAATGCATACCAGGCTGAGGTTGGAAGCGACCTGCCCGCAGTACCTTCTCTTCCGCAGGCTCCTGAGATGAACCAGAGCCAGGTGTTTGAATCAGAGGGATCAGGGAACGAATCCGCCCCGGCACAGGTGGGATACCTGGTCTTTAACGTAACTCAGGCAGGCTTCCAGGTCACGCTGACAACTGCAAGCGGAACTGAAGTATCCCTGGATGAGGCAGAGAAGAATGAGATGAGTATCCCGGTCCCGGTGCAGGGGCTGGTATACACTTCCTTCCGGGTGACCTGTCCCGGATATATCCCGGTTTCAGGTAATATCTCACCGTATCCGGCCCCGGGAGAGTCAGTCTCCATCCCGGTCACGTTACTTCAGGAAACCGTTTCCCCGGTCACGGCTGATCCTACCCCGGTTACCGGTAATGTTTCAGAACAAAGCACAATGCCGGAAGTGATCCCTTCCGTGGCTACCGTCAATGAGACCCCTGTTCTCCCCATCCAGGGAGAGGCAGTGCCTGTTGTCTCTGCAAATTCATCGTCAATCTCCGTTGCCGCAGACCCGGTGACAGAACCGGTGGTTGTCGCAAACGGGGCTCTTTCATATGATGCTGCCAAGGGGACTCATTTCATTCGTGCCTCTGCCGGACCGGGAGGATCCATCTTCCCGGCAGGTGAGATTGAAGTGCCTGATGCAGGTTCGGTTGCCTTCATCATGGATCCTGAGGAAGGGAGAGGCATCTCCTATCTGGTCGTTGATGGAGTTCAGACCGGACCTATGTCTGAATACCGCTTTATCGATGTAACCTCTGATCACACCATTACTGCAGGCTTTTCATAAGGCCTGACTCCCTCATCCTGCCTTTCCGGGCAGAGAGGCACCCGGCGCTTCGATCCAAAAAAGGCATAATCTCTGGTTAATATCTAAAACCGGCTGGAAAAACAGGGTGTTGTATTTATCTTGCAAAAAAGCATTACTTATAGCATGAACTCCGCCCCGTGGATCCGACTGGCCATCATACTGGCGGTTCTGGCGGGGTTTTCCCTGATTTCGGGAGTTGCTGCGGAGAGCCTGTCCGAAAAAGCCAGTCCTTCGCCCTCTCTTCCTGCAATTGATTCACTCCCCAAACCGACGACAAGTCCGACGGTGAAAACCACCATTGCTCCGATTCATACCAAGGAGCCTGATATCAAACCACCGGTGGATCAGCCGTCTGTAAGTCCGACCGGTTCACCTCCACCTGATACACCGGCAGTCAGGCCGTCAGTGACAACGGCAACTCCGACCCCCACTCCGGTTGCTACCGGTATCACCGGGCCTGATGACAACGAGACTGCATCGACCTATTACCAGTGGGGACTGGCATTTGAGCAGGCTGGTGATTATGAGGCAGCGGTTAAGGAATATGACCGGGCAATTGCCCGTGAACCGTACTTTGCTGATGCCTGGTATCACAAAGCACTCAGCCTGGAGAACCTTGGACAGTGGGATGAGGCATACCAGGCATACCGGTTTCTCCTCACCATCGATCCGGGTTACACATCAGATAGTAATTACTCCAGTCCGGGTCCGAATTCAACTCCCTCATCTCGCACCCCTCCTGGTGGACGACCTCCTGAAGAAACTCCGGTCCTCTGGATCGCTTCAGGTGCAACCCTTGCCTTTATGATCGCTGCCGGTCTGTTCCTCTATCATCGAAGGCTCCCGGCCTCAGCTCAGGATGAGACTTCTGCACCTGCCCGTCAGGCTCAGGCCTCGATGGGACCCCTCCCTGATATTTGTGCCATTGAACAGGATATCAGGCCATATTATACCGGTGACAGCGATGTGGTCTGTGCCGTTCTCCGTCTTGCCGTGGAGATAGCAAGGGAGGGACGCGAAGGAAAGGCTGTCGGAACAGCGTTCATCCTTGGTGACAGTGATAACGTCCTTTCCCGTTCCCGGCAGCTGATTCTCAATCCGCTTGCAGGTCACTCTGAAAACCAGCGGTTGATCACAAATGCTGACATGAGGGAAAATATCAAAGAACTCTCTCTTGTCGACGGGGCGTTTGTGATCAGGGAAAATGGTATTGTTGAGGCCGCAGGAAGGTACATCTCGATTGATACAAGCGGCGTCAGGCTTCCTAAGGGATTTGGGACCCGCCATGTCTCGGTTGCAGCCATTACCCAGGAGACGAAAGCCATCGGGATCGTGGTCTCTGAAAGTGGGGGGATGGTCCGGGTCTTTGCCTGCGGAAAAGTCATCGTGGAGACACAATAATCCTCATCTTCTTTTTCAGGATAGCCTGAAGGATCTGATCGTGCCATATTCTGATGATATCCCCGGCCACATCGCGGAGTCAGCGCTGAAAATGCGCAATATCGTGGAAAAAGGAGAACTTGGGGAGTTCATTGCGTGCCATGCCCTGGATTATGGTATGCATGATCTCCAGCTGGTCAGCGGGAAGATTGAACGGGATTTACGATCCCTGCCACTTCCTTACCGCACAAAGATACGCCCGTTTCTGCGGGACTGGGTATTCAACCGGTATCATACCGTGGTTTCCATGCATCATACTGGTGTATTTCGCCGTTTATCCGGGGGGATAACCGATCCTGAGACTTTTCAGGCCTTTTGTGATATGATCCCCGAAGGATGCATGATCTGTGGAGATCCTCATGATCCGTATCCTCCGTCATATTCTCCCAGGTTTCACTTTTTTATGTATCTGATGTCCGCATTTGCCATGTTTGTCATGGATGAGCCCGGCCATCCGGTTGGAATGCCGTTTCCCGGTGGTCAGACGGTCCGAAAGCAGGGATCCGTGTATTACTGTCCGATACGGGACAAAGAAGAAGAGATTTTTTATTCTATATGCAACTTCTGTCCGGCCCTGCAGGAGCCGGATCGCTGACC
>CAZXRT010000139.1:0-6084 GCA_964642535.1 uncultured Methanospirillum sp. | reverse complement strand
CATTGCATGCCTCCACTCAGATGTCAATTCACAACCGGGAAGGAGCAGAATTTGCATCTGAACACGGGTGTTCACGGATTGTTCTGGCCAGAGAGGTATCTATCAGTGAAGTCAGTGCTATCGGGAAACTGATGAAAGAAAAAGGGGCAGGAATCGAAATATTTGTTCATGGAGCTCTCTGCTATGCTTTTTCCGGACAGTGCCTGCTTTCATCGGTTATCGGGGGCAGAAGTGGGAACAGAGGGATGTGTGCCCAGCCCTGCAGAAAACCGTATGAACTTGTTATCGGAATCCCTGACCAGTATGGAGTAATCACAAAACCCCGGGCAGTTCACAGAAGAGATACATATCTTCTATCAACCCGTGATCTCAGCCTGTATACGATTCTTGAAAAGGTATCAAAGATCCCTGTTGAATCTTTGAAGATCGAAGGGAGAATGCGATCAACGCAGTATGTTGCCATCGTAACCAGCCTGTACCGAAAAGCCCTGGATGCCCTGCAGACAGATTCGTTCCATCCAAACCCTGAAGATGAGACGAAACTAGCCATGGCATTTTCCCGGGGATTTACCACAGGATATTTCGATGAGATGCCTTCTGAAATGGTTATGGGACGGGACCTTCCTGGAAAAAGAGGATTATTCATCGGAAAAGTGATACAAAACGGCACTGGAGGAAGAATAATCATCCGCAGGGAAGGCGGGGTGGTTCCCCGACAGGGTGATGGACTTGTTTGCATTTCCCCAACCCGCGAGGAGGGTTTTATCCTGACCCGGCCTCCCTTCATTAAGGATAAAGAGATAGAACTGGTAACGAATACCAGATGCATGGTTGGTGACGAGATCTATCTCACCAGTTCTCGTGAGATACAGAGGATTGTCAGGGATCTGGAGCAGAATCCGGATAGAAGATTTCTGGGATCTACAATCCTTGATCTGCAATTTATGATATCACCTGATGGAACTGTTTTGATCTCGATTCAGGGCAAAACACGGACAGGCATTCAGATATCTCATTCTTTCACATCCCGGGAAAAATTCAGTACAGCCAGGACAAGGCCGGTCACTTCAGAACAGATTGCAGAAGCTCTCAAAAAAAGCGGGGGGACACGATATACTATCCGTTCCCTGGATATAACATGCCCACAGGATCTTTTTGTCCCGGTTGCAGTGTTAAATTCAATCCGAAGAGAAATTTTCTTAGAGTTTGACAGAGTCCTCATCGAAAAGTACCTCCCAAAAAAGCAGACCCTGAAAACAATCAGGGAGCGTTGTGACAGAATCCGGACAGGAGTGAAAAGAGAAGGGAACTCTCAACGGGAAAAAACAGACACTGAACAGATTGTTGCGGTTGTATCAGATCCGGCTTCATTGAAACAGGCATTGTATTCAGGTGCTGACCGGGTATACCTTGAATGGTATCCATCCCCACAATCATCTGTATCCTTTTGCCCCATCCGTGATATCATTCAGTTTGCCCATGATAATCCGGATATGCACAGAAAAATGGGAGTAAAACTTCCAAAAATAGTTATGCGTAATGACCTTGATGGTTTTTATGAATTCATCCCTGAATTAACCAAATCCGGCATCGTCCATATCCTCGCAGATGGTCACGGTCTGTGCAATCCTCTGAAAGCTCGTTCTCCTGACCTGATAATATCCGGTTATTCAGGGCTGAATATTACAAACCATTTCACACTCCATGCCTGTAGTGGATACGATTTCCTCACGTTATCGAGTGAATTATCAGGCCCTGAAACGATGACTGTCATGAGTGAAGCATTCAAGGATGGACTGTGCATTCCTGTTGCAATGATTGTTCAGGGATTGCTCGAAGCCATGATCTCCTGTGATACGCTGAAAGACCTGGCAGGAAAAGAGGTGCAAGACGAAAATATCATGGGTATCAGAGATCAGAAAGGTGTAATATTCCCGTTTTTTACAGATATGGGAGGAAAAAGCCATATATTTAATGGGGCAGAAACAACTCTCATCGAAAAAATTCCCGAAATTAAAAAAGCAGGAATACGGATATTTATCATTGACGGGCGGATGAGGACAGCTGAGTACATCAGAATCATGGTGGAACATTACAGGGAGGCTGTCATGATCCCTGAGGAAAAGTGGTCGCAAGAAACCGGCCGCAATCTGAAAGAACTGATAAGGCCTGCCATATGGGGCAATATGACGGCAGCTACATGGAAACGGGGGATTCAGTGGTCAGCAAAAGGCTCCTGACAGGACAGACCGGGAGATAAGTCGATTATTTATTACCTTGAATCCATACTATCGTGCATGCCTGTTCAACGGATACAGACACCTCTTATTCTTGTCAACCTGAAATGTTACCAGGAGTCCATTGGTCATGGAGCACATCGGATCGCTAAAGCAGCCCGGGAGATATCTGATGAAAGTGGTGTGTGCATTGCCCTGGCTCCCCTCTATATGGATATTCACCCGGTGAATCATCATTTCAGTATTCCGGTCTTTGCCCAGCATATAGATCCGGTACCACCAGGTGCTCACACCGGCCGAACACCCCTGCTCGCGGTAAAGTCAGCCGGTGCTATCGGATCTCTCGTGAATCATTCTGAGTACCGGCTATCAATAGCGGATATTGAGAAAAATGTCACAGCACTTCGTGCCGAAGGAATGCTCTCATGTGTTTGTTCCAACAATGTTGCAACCACATCTGCCGTGGCAACCCTGGGACCTGACTTTGTAGCCATTGAACCACCGGAGTTAATCGGAGGAACAATATCCGTATCTGAATCGAACCCGGAGATCATCACAGAATCAGTACAAGCGGTTCAGAAGATCAATCCCAAAGTACAGGTTCTTACCGGGGCAGGAATTCATTCAGGGAAGTGTGTAAAAACCGCAGTTGATCTTGGAACTCAGGGTGTTCTTCTTGCCTCGAGCGTGGTAAAAGCACAAGATCCCGCAGCGGTACTGAGAGATCTTGTATCCCTGTTATAATTTTTTGAAATTTCAGGATTAATCCTGATAATGTTCATCCAAAGATATAATCAGTCCGTTGACTTCTGATTCATCACCGGTCTCGGGAGAGATTGAATAATATAATAACCGTGAACCAGAATCTTTATCCGTAAAGTATCCCTTCCCCCGGATTGTCCTCTTTTGAACGATTGCTGATGTAAAATCCCTGATGAACTCATTTTTTCCCAGACCATGAAGAGTATACAGATTCAATCCCTTCGTATGATCATCATCAAGGCCGAGCAGATCCATTGCACGACTGTTCATGTCAGTGATGATTCCTTCAGGGTTACAGGATAGTAATCCGATATGAACACTCTGAAAGATACTGGAGTATCGCTTTCTTTCAGTCTGAATAGTCCGTTGAGCTTCTCTCTCCTCAGTGACATCTCTTCCTGCTGCAACGGTTCCGATACATTCACCTGAGACAGTATAAAACGGAGCAGACCGAACCTCAAGTTCTGTTTCTCTATTATCTGATAGAATAATGGTTTTTCGTGCAGAAGAAGAATCCGGGGTGTTCTGTTCTTTGACAGACGGTCCGCAGATCTGAATATGAGACTGTGCAACCGGAGAGAAAATCGGGTAGTCGGAGGTTTTTTTCCCTACCGGTTCATTGGTATCCTCTGTTTTCAATAGAGCAGAGGCGGTTTTCTGATTGACAAAGATGAACTTCCCCTCAAGATCCTGTGCCCAGAGCATGTCAGGAACTGTATCGCAGAGGTGACGCATCATGGAGTACATCGACTCATACTGTTCTTTGGACCTGATAAGTTCAGTCCGCATCTCATCCTGATAGATTGCAGAACCGATGATAGAAGCAGCAGCTTGTAACGCGTCAATTTCCACCAGTGCCCATTCACGTTCTGTCAGGCAGTCACAAAACATCACCATGCCCCTGATCTTCTGCTCAGCGATGACCGGGAAGACAGCTACTGACTGAACCTGCTGATCCCGCAATAATATCCGGGTTGTATCATCGAATGAACCGGTTGACCCGATGACCAGTTCTCCTTTGAGTATTGAATTGGTAAAAGAATAGGAACCAGCTGAAAAAGATGGCTCTTCATGAATATCATGAAGAATATCCGGACGATTCCAGGTACACAGGCATTGGAATGATACGGTATCATCTTCCGTTTCTAACAGACGGTATACTTTTACCCGGTCTACCTCGGTTGCCAGTCCGAAGAGCGTCACTGATTCTACGATCGCCTTTTTAAAGGGTTCTCCACCAAGAAACAGAGTGGCAACAAGACTTACTGCTTCTAATATAGCATCTCTTCTTTTCAGAGACAGGCGGGCGTTCCTTTTATTGATTGCATAGTCGACCTTGTGATTCAGCTCTGCAAACAGGCTTTTGGCATCTCCTCCCTTCTGAATGTAGAAATCCGCCCCGGTATTGATGGCATCGATGATCACGGTCTCCCGGCCACGGCCACTAAATAAAATAAAGGGAATTTCCTGATCAAACGTCCTGATCTCCCTGAGCAGTTCAATTCCATTCATGGAGGGCATCTCATAATCTGAAATGACACAGGCGTAGGGTTGTTTTCGAAGGAGCGCAAGTGCTTCTTCTGCGGTATGAACCGCATCAACAATGAACCGACCACCCCGTTCAAGGCATAAACGGGTCACATCACAGATCATGGGTTCATCATCAACGTGAAGAACCCTGATATTAGACGAAGACGAACTATTTGCCAGATTATCCATTGAGAAGAGTTCCTATTTCATTCTTTGACTAGAATCCAGAATTTTTTTATTGCGTTATAACAATTTTTTTCTGATCCGGATCGACTACAAATTGAACAGTACATGATTGCTTTGCAAATATATATTCGTAATGAATGATCAACATAATCCGCGTTTTGAATCCATGATATCGTCCAATTTCATGCCTGTATCAAAGAACACTTATTTTCATACAGTACAATCTTGCATAGATGAGATCGATTCTTGCAATTATCTGTATATTCTTTTTCTGCATACATTCGGGATTGGGAGATTCTAATACTTCTGTCAACATTACAAATCCCGCCAATAGTACAAATCAGACCCCGAAAATACCTGATAATATCAACATTGCAGATAATTCTCAAAATTGCAGCACATCGGCAGCTGATAAACAGTTTCTCTTCCTGATGAGCCAGTACTGGATACCCGATTTCTATGATATTAAAGGGAGAATGGATGGAGCTGCCGGTTTTGGTGCAGATCTTCCGGAAATGCTCAATCTCTCCGCTGATTATGCGAAGATCAGGCTCAGAAAAAATATCAATGAAACGAACGGATATTCCCTTTCTCCGGCGATTACCAGTCTGAAAAAACAGTACCAGGCCGGAGCAGAAAAGAGTATCAGAGTAATTGATGGAATCATGACACTCAACCGGACTGATGAGACCTTTTCACAACAGGTTCCATCCCGGACCGCATCTTTATCGCTCTATGGTACATGGCTTGAATACCAGGTTATGAGATGTTATGACCTTCCGAATATGACCTATCCTGATATTGCGCAGATCCCCCCTGATCAATTTATCCAGATTATGGGAATCAGCAATCCCTGAACTGAACATGAAAAAGCCTGCAGGAACAATTGCAGTAATTGGTGGATCAGATGCATCAGACTCTGATTGCGACTTTGCACGGCAGACAGGAATGCTGATTGCAGAGCATGGATTTATCCTGCTCTCGGGAGGAGGTGGAGGAGTAATGGAAGCATCCTGCAGAGGTGCTCAACAGGCCGGTGGCCTGACGATCGGAATCCTTGCAGGCAGAGACGGCAATACCTGGCTGGACGTTGCAATAAAAACCGGAATGGGCCATGCACGCAATATCATCCTTATCCAGTCTGCTGATGCCGTGATAGCAGTTGGTGGAGGATATGGAACACTGTCTGAGATTGCGATTGCCCTAAAAACCGGGATCCCGGTATATGGAATCAATTCATGGAATATTCCCGGATTAATACCCTGTCAAAGCCCCCAGAAGGCTCTTGAAAAAATCCTTTGCAGATTATAACCAGCCTGATATCAATCCTGATTGCTGACTCCATATCAAAGTCTATTTAGTCTCTCAA
>CAZXRT010000138.1:0-6116 GCA_964642535.1 uncultured Methanospirillum sp. | reverse complement strand
CATGGATTCTATTCGATCCTGAACGGTAATAAAGAATCAGAAACATCCTGCCGGGGAGGAAAGACCGACCCGCTTTTTTCAGTCATGTCCGGGCAGTGAGGGTCTGCATATCATCTGACTCCCTGAAATCCTGATATCCTGCCGGATTCACAAGTAAAAACCCATGGATTACTGGTTTGAGAACGCTTTAATATTCTCAGGTAGATACTCAGCTTTATTAGATGGACAGGTGAGAGATCTGGCAGTAATCATACCGGAGCGTGTTCCTTCAAACGCATCCCAGGGAGTCAGGCGTCTTTTTGCAATCCTTTCCCAGCTCCCGGATGATTACCTGATCTATTATGAACCGTTGATCAACCCCAGCCGCCCTGACTATATCATCATCAGTCCGTATCTCGGTCTGCTCGTAATTGAGATACGGCCATGGTATGCCTCCCATATCAGGAAAATTACCCGGAAGCAGGTTCATCTCGACGGAAGGGAGAAGAGAACCGAGATCAATCCTGTTCATCATTGCCGCCAGTTCCTGGAGGAACTGGTTCGCAAAGCGCAAAAAACCCCCCTTTGTGCACCTCTCCTGGAAAAAAATTCAATCACGCACGGATTTCGGTTTCCAACCGGGAATCTTCTGATCCTCCCCAACTGCAGCGTGAGGCAGCTCACCAGCCATCCAGCCGGAAACCTTTTTGAGGCACTGGGCTGTGAAACCACTCTGTGCAAGGAGGTTTTTTCCGGAATGGGCAAATGGGACACGGTTGATCTGCTCAGGTTCCTCAAATCATTAGTCTCTCCTCATGGAATTGCCAGCCCGCTCACCTGTGATCAGATCCATTCCATCAGGGCGGTCATCCACGATGAGATCGTTGTTGATCTCCCCGGAACGTACCGGACTGATGATCCCGATCAGACCATCGCATCTCTCAAGATCCTGGACCGTGATCAGGAGAAGATCCTGCACCACATCTCATCAGGTCACCATCTCCTGTACGGGCCGGCCGGTTCAGGAAAAACTGCGATCATGATCTCGCGATGTGCCCTTCTTCACACCCTGTATCCAGACATCCGGATTCTGGTCCTCTGCCAGGCTCATGCTCATTACGAGCAACTCAAAAAGGTATTTCATAAATTTCCCCGGGTTGAAATCCAGACTTTTCAGAGGTGGGCAGAACAACTCGGTATTTCCCGCAAGACTTCTGGCAGAAAGACTGAGTCTGATGCGGATTTTGGAGAGAGGTGCTTTGAGTGCATCAGCGGAAACAAGGCACAGGCTCATGTATATGATGCGGTTTTCATCGACGAAGGTGACCGGTTCGCACCATCATGGTTTCGTTGTGCCCGCGAAGCATTGAAAGATCCGGAATCAGGAGATCTCTGTATTGTTGCGGACAGCCAGAAAGGGATGAACGGACCGCAGGGGGTGTCATGGGGATCTCTGGGAATCCATCTCAAGGGCCACATTCACCATCTCGGGATGAAGCCGGTCAAGGAGTATCACAATACCCGTGAGATCCTCAGCCTTGCCCGGTTGTTCTTCCTGCCGGAAGCCCATTTCAGTGAAGAATACCGCAACCTTGTCCATCTCTGCGACTGCCAGACCCGCTCCGGACTCAAACCGCTCCTGATCTGGAACACATCACACGAACACCAGGCAGAGTACGCCATCTATCTGGTGCAGCGGCTGCTCAGCTCGATCAAGAGTGCCCAGTATCTTTCAGGGATCAGGCCTGATGATATCGCGATATTGTACCCGTATGCAGAAGGGCCTGACAAATATTACATCAGTTCCATGATTCCGGCCCTGGAAAAGATCTGTCCGGTCCAGTGGGTATCAGAGGAGTCTGCCATGTACAGCAGGGTGGATCTTCCCGGGCTCAAGATCCACGACGCCCACTCCATCAGGGATCTTACCTACCGTGTCGTTATGATCATCTTTGCAGAAAATTTCGAACGGTTTTTCAGCGATTCTGAGTTCTTTTCGGGGAGAAATCTCTTTTACATGGCTCTTACCCGGCCGATTGATTACCTGACAATCCAGTATACCGACCGGACCGAGATCATCAGGAAGATCCTCGATTCCGGGTACGTGGATGAGTTCATGGGAAAGTAAAAACAGCCCGGCCTTCACCTGTCATCCATCCTCCGGCATGTCCATGACGAAATCCTGATACCCGTTGGCGTGCAACCAGTACATGTTCCCTCCCTCGCTAGATTCGTGGTGGTTTCCGGGCCTGGGAGGGGCACTGGATCTGTTTTTCGCCAATTTTATCAGGTTTTCACCGGTATCCCGGCATGCACCCATCTCTCCAAAAAAGATTCGGGTCACTCCTATCTGCACCAAAAGCAGAGATCAGATTGTGCACCCGGAATGGTTGTGCACACAGAGACAGAAAAGCACAGAACAGACCACCGGCAGATGCCGGGATATGCGACACATACGAGAAAACATGGGAACACGTGCATCAATCCGGGGAATCAGACAGGATTTTCTTCCTGACCTGTTCCTGAAATATCTGGCTGAACCGCCGGAACCGGTAGGACAGACCAGCAGACCAACACTTCCGAATGAATCGTAGCCTTCAGACAGGACAATACCCAGAGTACACATTCGCGAGGCAGCCGCACTCCATAACCGGGCATACCACACGTTCCGGTTGTCAGACCCTGCCCGCACCAGGAAGAGCCATCAGATCTTCCACTGCCTCATAACAGGCAGACAGAGATGATACCTGACTTTTTTCGCGCCTGAATGAGGTCTTATTTTACAATTCTCAAACCTGCAGGTGTTTTCCGGGAGGGTTTGGGAAAAGTCAGAAGAAATATACGGTAGTGCTGTCTATGATGTGACTGTCTGCCGGAGCTGTTACATGGTTTCAACAAGCCGTAGCCGGCCATCGGTTCTTACCACGATTACTATTCTTCTGATCCTGATCACCTTCCTGGTCATCGGATTCAGCATTTTTGTGTATACCGGATTTGCGGCGATCAAGATCAACGGTCCTGCCTATTCTGAAATAATGGAAGGAAAGAACCTGATTGCAGATATCCTTCCTCCTCCGGGATATATCATTGAACCGTTCCAGATATCACTGGAGATGCTCGATGAACGGAGCCCTGCACAGATCAACCGGTCAGTCCGGGATCTCCGCACCCTTGAAGCCGCATACATCGCCAGGCACGAATACTGGTCAGAACACCTTCCCCCCGGAGAGATCAGGAAGAAGATGGTGCATGATTCATACATTCCGGCGATGCAGTTCTTCGATGACCTCAACACTGAGTTCATCCCTGCGATGGAGAGAGGGGACTATGAGGCTGCGGAAAGGGTTGCCTACGAGTCGCTCAAGGTTCATTACCAGCAGCACCGGGATGTCATCGATGATATCGTGGTTCTGGCTGCTGAGCAGAACCGGATCAACGAAGAGACTGCAACGCAGAAGGAAACCGACATGTATCTCGGGATGGTCGTTATCACGATCATTCTGCTGGCCATCCTGGTCTGCATCGGCTTGATCATCCTGCACCTCTTACGCCCGATCAGGCAGACCACCACGATGATCCAGGAGATGAGCCGGGGTAACATACGCCGGCGTCTGCATTTTTCCCGTTCTGATGAGATCGGACAGATGGCCGATGCCATGGATGACCTGGCCGATTATCTGCGTGATACCTTCGCAGGTCTTTCTCGGATTGCAGAGGGGGATCTCTCCGTGAGGTTCAGGGCCAGGGATGAGAAAGACGAGATTGCCCCGGCCCTCACGCATCTCACCTCATCACTCTCTGATACCATGACCGAGATCAGATCCCTTATCAGCAGGGCGGAAGAAGGCAGGCTTCAAAGCCGGGGTGACCCGGAACGGTTTGAGGGAGTGTACCGCGAGATCATCGAAGGTATCAATAACATGCTGGATGCGATTACCATCCCCCTGGCAGAAGCAATACGGGTTGCCGATGAGTTCTCATACGCACACTTTTCCGCCCGATTTGATGAGCAGGTCAGGGTACAAGGGGATTTCATCCCCCTCAAGGAAGGAATGAACACCATCGGAGAGGAGATCTCGGTTGTCAGGTACAAACTCTCCCTTCTGAGCAGCATCACCAGGCATGATATCCTGAATCAGATCACCGTCGTGAAGTCAGCCCTTGACCTGATTGACGAGGAATGCGAGTCTCAGGAATCAGCAGCACGGGTCATCTCCCTGATCCGGTCTGCGGTCAGCAATATCAGGGAACAGATCAGTTTTACCGCGGTGTATGAACAGATGGGTGTTCAAAAACCGGTCTGGCACCAGATCTCCTCAGTCATATCAAAAACCCGCGACAGCCTGAACACCGGTGATGTGGAGATCCTTGACAGGACCGGCGGTATCGAGATATTTGCAGATCCAATGTTCGGACAGGTCATCTACAACCTCGTAGAGAACGCTCTTCGCCATGGAAAATCACTGGACAGGATAACGTTCTCCTTTGAACAGGCAGGACCGGAAGGAATCCTGATCATGGCTGATAACGGAGTGGGAATCGCAGAGGAGGACAAAATTCGTATCTTTCAGAAAGGATTTGGGAAAAATACCGGGCTCGGCCTATTTTTAATCCAGGAGATCCTCTCATTCACCAATCTCACCATCCGCGAGAGAGGAAAGAGGGGATCAGGAGCCAGGTTCGAAGTCCATATCCCGGAGCATGCCTGGCGGGTCTCCCTCCCGGAAGGCGATCCAGAAATACAACCGGAAAGTGCCGATACCCGGGAGAGTCAGGGGTAGAGCAGCACCAGCATCCCCCTGACCTCGCAGTTCCCGTCGAACTGAGGCACGATGGTGATCTGTCCGGGTTTTCTACTAGGATCAGAAAGATCGCCGGAGATGACAACCGATGCAACCTCTCCTCCCATCGCTTTGGAAATCCCCTTCTCTACTTCCGGCCTGACTGACTCAGGAAGATCGAGAACCATCCTTCTCCCGGTCCTGCATTCCTGAGGTGAACCAAACAGTCCGGTATATGCATCATTAACTGCCTTCAATCTCCCTCCCGTATCCAGATACGCCGCACCGCACGGGATCGCATGAACCAGGACAGAACTGCATGCCGCCAGGTCGGTCTCACAAATAGCAGTTTTCCGGCTGCTGATCTCACGGATGATCGCCCACATCCCTGAGGGCTCTCCGGCTAAATCCCTGATCAGGATCGTCCTCAGTTCCACCGGGATCAGCTCACCGTCTGCCCGGCGATACTCTTTCTCATAGATGTCTGAATATCCCCGGGGAATCACCTGGCTTTCAATGATACCTGCCTCCCTGCGATGCCAGAGTGAGGGGGTCAGGTCCTGGTAACGGAGATGTCCAATCTCCTCCTGCGAATACCCGGTCATCCTGAGAAACACCTCGTTGCACTCGGTGATGATCCCGTTCATATCAACGGCAGCAAAGGCATCCATCAGGTTTTCATGGAGCAGCCGGTACTTCTCTTCTGACCTGCGCAGGTCATCTTCGGCCCTTATACGGGCAGTAATATCCCTGATGATCGTTGAATACCTGATTCCTCTCCCAAAGAATGCTGAATGACTGATGACCACCTGGGAGACGGGGAAGACTCTCCCGCTCATCGTCTGCATCAGGGTTTCACCTGTCCACAGCCCGCTCCGAAGGGCATCGGCCATTTCTTTTCTGACTTGCTCGTGAAGAGATGATGGATGGAAATCCAGGGACGAATACTGTCTGATATCGGTCCCGGGAGGAATCTCAAGAACCTCTCGTCCTGCCGCATTCAGGAATACCAGGGTATGATCAGAATCAGAGATCCCGATGATATCCGGGGTTTTATCGATAATGCTCATTAATAGTTCTTTTTCCTGGTCGCGATCGATGATTGCTGTGATATCCTGATTAATCTCAAGAGCTGCGATCACAGTTCCTGAATCGTCGGTCACCATGGTTCCGCGTGAGTGAAACACCCTCCCGTCAGGTGTGGTAATCCTCCGATCCCTGATCTCCCCTCCAGGTCCGGAGCCGGCCAAAATACAGTCAGGACACACAGTCTCCCGTTTCATCAGAACAGAATAGCAGAAGCGTCCGGCCAGCTCTTCTGAGAGCATCCCGGTATACTCTTCCACCACCCGGTTT
>CAZXRT010000137.1:0-6180 GCA_964642535.1 uncultured Methanospirillum sp. | reverse complement strand
ATCGTCAGAGAGATCATGAACCGGCTTGATACCGATGCCCCGATTCACCTGGTGTCATGGACACAGGGGTATAACACGGTTCTGACAACACCGGGAACTGCCATCTTCTCAACCACCATGACCCATCCGCGGGAGCCGATGTTCAAGTGGGTCGGTCCGATCGCTTCGGCTGAATACACGTTCTTTGGACGTGATGATTTCACCATGCCGGTGTCATCGTTTGCAGACGTAAAAAAGGCCGGGTTGATCGCCGTTGTAGGCAATACCGGCAGGCACCTGACATTGCAGTCAAGCCACGTGGATAACCTTCTGATATGCGAGGATGACAAGGAGTGTATCGAGGCGGTTCTCTCCGGCAAAGCAGCCCTCTGGTTCGGGACCAAGGATATGTACTCTCAGACCGCGAAGCGCCTCAGCGCTGAGATGAACCGGATCGTTGAGGTATGGCCGTTCATGAGCCGGGGACTGTATATCGCATTTAACCGGGATACGCCCGATTCAGAGATTCAAAAATGGCAGGAGGTTCTCGATGAGATGAAATCTGATGGAACCTATGATATGATCATCGAGAGGTATATGCCATATATATGTTCATGGGTGAAATGTACCCCCTGAATATCTCCTTAAATAGCACCAGATCAGCATGAACCGGATAAAAATCAGCGTATCACAAAAAATCCTTCTTCTCTTTCTGACGATTGCCATCATCACTATCGGGTTCAGTTTTATCATCGGTTCACCCCTGATAGAAGAAACTGGCAAGAAGGCAGCCGCCCGCAGCACGGGGCTTGGAGAAAAAGCGGTTGAGGACAGCTCGGCTGCTCTCGAAAAGAGTGCAGAACGTGAACTCTTATCACTGGCACGTGACAAAGCTGAGATCACCACTCAGTACTTCACCCGGGCTGAAGGAGATCTGCGGTTTCTTGCCGATGCCACCGCCACGACACTTTCAGATGATATCACGGACACGGGTCAGGGGTATGGGAAAAACCAGACCCCTGCCGACCCGATGAAGGCAGCTCTTATCCATGCAGCTCCCAATGCCACCGGGACGATCACCGGTGAGGAAACCGGGTATTTGAGCAGGATGGATCATATCTGTATCCCCCTCCTTTCCACAAACCCTGACCTTGATTCGATCTTCATCGGAACTGATACCGGGTTTATCAGGGTATATCCCTGGACGGGAACTCTTCCTGATACCTATGATCCACGGCTTCGTCCCTGGTACATCCTTGCCAGTGAGAAAGGCAATCTCACCTGGACCAATCCCTATGTGGATTCCAGCAGTAACGAGCTGATGATGACTGCTGCTATCCCGGTCAGTTCCCGCGAGAAGAACCTGAACTGGGTGATTGGTATCGATGTGGAGGTCCAGTCCATCAACCATCTCATCACCAGTACTGACAGCGGAGGAGAAGGGTATGCGTTCATCATCGACAGTACCGGTGAAGTGATCGTCCGTCCGGGTCTTGATGCGGAGGATGTCAGGTGGGATGAGTCATATTCAAGTGAAAATCTCCTTGATTCAGACAATGAAGAACTCTCCTCCCTGGCCCGGGAGATGATAGCAGGAAATTCAGATGTCAGGCAGGTTTCCTTTGCCGAAGGAGAGAAGATCGTTGCATATGCTCCGATCCCGAGCACCGGGTGGAGTATTGGGATTGTCCGTCCTCTCTCGTCTATTCTTGCCCCGGTCAGCCAGACCGAACAGCTGATACGGACCGAGACGAACAAGGCAACAGAGGATATCAACAAGGAGAAGCAGTCGCTCCTTAATATCTACATCCTTGGTTCTCTTGCCATCCTCGTGGTAGTGGTGATCCTGGCTGTCATCTTTGCCCGGTACATTACTCGGCCGATCGGGGTGCTCATGAAGGCAACCCATGTGATCGGATCCGGTGACCTGAGTGGAAGGGTAGAGCTCCATACCGGTGATGAATTTGAAGAGCTGGGAGATCTCTTCAACCGGATGTCAGCAAACCTTGTGCAGGTGATGTCCACCCTGGAACGGACAACAGCGGAAAAAGAGCGGTATGCAACTGAACTCGATATTGCAAAGGAGATCCAGCAGAGTTTCCTTCCCCAGAGCATTCCGGTTACCGCCGGTCTTGACATAGCAGCCCGTTCCCTGATGGCCCGTGAGGTGGGTGGCGACTTTTTTGATATCTTCCCATTCGAAGTGATCAGGCTTCACAGCAACCGGTTGATTCTCATGATCGCAGATGTCTCGGGCAAAGGAGTACCTGCCGCCCTGTTTATGGCTCTGGCCCGGATCGTGATCCGGGTGAATGCAAGCTGGTACGATGCCCCGGCAGAGGTTATCAATGCGGCAAACACCATCATCTCCCGCGAATCTCCTTCCGGTATGTTTGTAACCACCTTCTATGCCGACTATGAGGAAAAATTCCGACGGCTGCGGTATGTGAATGCCGGTCACAACCCTCCGATACTTCTGCGAAACGGGGATTTTTCTGTGCTGGGCTGTACCGGTCTTGCCATTGGAATCATGCCTGACTTTGAATTTGATTCAGGTCATGTCGATCTGGAGCAGGGAGATCTCCTCGTGTTCTATACCGATGGTGTCACAGAAGCCGTGAACAACAAGCTTGAACTCTTTGGCGAGGAACGGCTCCATGAGATCCTCACGATTCATGCTCACCGCAGCGCTCAGGAGATCCTGGAACAGATCTTTACTGAAGTTGAGATATTTGCAGAGGGACGGGCGCAGGAAGATGATATTACCCTCATTATTATGAAGGTTGAGTAATCTCTTCCTGTTCCTGCGGGTCAGGAACCCTTCTCCCGATCACAAAGACTGCCAGCGATACGAGGAACAGAACAACAAATATCATTCTGACTGCCGGGGCAATCCCATCAGGGAACTCTTTTACTGATACTACTCCACCAGAGAAGAGCAGGATTCCTGTGGCAAACAGGAACTGGTCAAGCATGATGGCGATCAGCTTGGCAAACTCGGTACTGGTGTCGATGATCCCTCCGGCAAGCCCTGAATCCCCTTTTGGCACTGATTTGAAGAAATAGATGAAGACCGGGGTTCCACAGGAGTAAAAGATCCCCATCATGATGAGGACCGGGATGATGATCCCCTGACCCGGAACTCCGGCAATCACCATCATTGCGCAGGTAATCATCCCTGCTATCCCTGCGATGGAGAAGAGCCGCCGGGTGCCGTCCATCCCGGTCTTTTCGATATAGAATCCGGCAGCAGGGCCTCCGATCGCAGTGATCACCGCAGCAATACTGATCATCAGTCCGGTTGTAACCGGCTGGGAGAGCAGAATCTCGCTGAGGTAGATGGGGAAAAAGTACAGTCCCGCTCTCCACACGAGAAAGATCAGGAACGTGAGGATGAGGGGAATGGCTATCACCTTCCTTGTTATGAACGAGAAGTTGATGAGGGGATCATGGACCCGTCTCTCGCGTCTCCAGAAGAGCACGGCACCGATAATCATCATGCACAGGCAGGCTGCAGGAATTCTGATATCCTCCATCTTCCCCCCGAGATTCATGAGAATTCCGAAGGATCCCAGGGTGATCAGGAGCAGGAGAGCAGCAGGATAATCATAATGGCGATCAGATCCCCGCCTGAGATCGCGGGGGATTGCCATCCAGCCGATACAGAGGATCAGAAGCCCCAGGGGAATGAGCAGAACAAAGAGGTACCTCCATCCGAAGTACTGGAGGACAAGGCCTGCAATGAGCGGACTGGTTGCCATCCCCACGCTCCGACCCATGAACTGGTACCCGATCGACCGAGCCTGTCTTTCCTGGGGGACCCATGCAAGAATCAGGGGGATTGATACCGGAACGCTCATTGTCAGCCCGATGGTCTGGATGATTCTGCATCCTATAAGCATCGGCATAGTGGAGGCATAGATGCAGAGGATGGAACTGATGGTGAAAAGTGCTGTTCCGGCTATAAACATTCGTTTCAGCCCGATATAGTCCCCGATTCTGCCACAGATAACAAAGGTACTGACAAAGATGATGCTGTCCACGATGAGAAGGAACGGGGCGAATTCACTACCGATATCCCAGACGATCGTGGATATTGCGATCGGAAGCATGGCCCCGTCAATAGCACCCAGGATCATCCGGAGTGTCACCACGAGAACAATACATCGTTGCTGAATCGTCCCGGTTTCCGGATTCTCCTCGGTCATTTTCCCTTCATCCTGCTAGTATTGTGTCAGTTTTGAGGTGATACTATATCTTTGGTTCTGTTAGAAACCCTTTGAGTATCATCTCTCCGGCCCGTGTCTGCCCGGGGGAGGAGGATGAGATGAAGGATGAATACCTGGAAACCGGGAAGGCTTGGAAGATGAGGATTTCCGTACTTTCGGGTTTTCGTGTGAAAATCCCCTGAACCGGGGCATGAAAAGAGTGAGTTATTCTGTGGCCGGCGATTCTGTCCGGCCGCCTGTGATGGCAAGTACAACGATCCCGGAGTCAGCCGGCCCGGCATACTCTGTGCCGTTGTATAATCCCCGGTAATAGTGAAATCCTTCCTTTCGCGGTGTTTCATTAAAGGAGAAGATTCCATCACCGTCTGTTGTGATGTTCCCATTCCCGTTCATGAACCAGGTAAACCCGTCATCAGAGAAGAAGATCTGGATCGGTTCATAGGCAAGCGGACCGCCGCTCGGATCCGAGAGTTCAAAGGTGACCGCTGCCTGTTCGCCCACCCGGACCTGGTCAGGATAACTGTACCCATACAGATCGGCAGGAAGGATTCCTGGTGCTGGTTCGGTTTCCTTCCGCACCGTCAGCGTCAGTGCCCGGGAGAAGAGTGGTTTTCCAGACTGCTCCTGTTTTGAGATGATCGCCATATAGGTTATCCCTGGCATATCAGGCCCTGTTACGTTGACCGCAAAATTCCCGTCTTTTCCGGTGATGATCTCAGAAGAGGGTTCATAAGGGTCCCAGATGGTATCGGCAAAATTGTACCAGTACAGGTGAAGCCGGCTGAAGGAGAGAGGCTGTCCGTCAGCACCGGTGAACCATCCGGAGATGGTGATATTCTCTGTTGTCCGGATGAGCGTTGGCCTGAGCTCTGCATCTATGGACCGGGTATCGGTCCTGGTTCTCGTCCAGGGTACTGCATCATCAGCGATAACATTGAGAAGCACCGGCTCACTGCGAAGTATGGCACCTGTGGAATCAGTGGTGACGGCCTCCAGGACAGGGCACTGAGGCCCGGTCAGGTGGAATGAGACTGAATATCTGCCATCCCTGTCAGTCAGTGCCTGATATCCCACCGGTTTTGGATCATCGGTCCCGTATGCCATCTCCATCCGGACCGGCCGGTATGCGATCGGGGTATTGTCTTTTCCCGTCACCAGACCGGTGAACGTGACATTCTGACCCGGATATATCGTATCTGAATCCGCCTGCAGGGTGATGGCAGCCTGCATTTCGTCTGGTGAAGAATCGATCCTGGAGCTGTCATCGGTCAGATTCAGGTCAGCATCCTCTCCCTCTTCGAAAGCAACTGATTCGAAAGACTCTCCTGTCTCTTCCGGTACTACTTGTCCATCTTCCTCTTCACGAATCAGCAAACACTGGGTGACTGATCCGGGAGGGGTCAGGTTCAAAACTCCCTGGATCTCCTGCTCCATCGATTCGGTCCGGTTTGTATCCATCCGGTCAGTCCCTTCGAACCAGGCCCGGTACCAGACAGGGCCGGTCCGGTTGACGATATCAGCGAAAGTAAACACTCCGTCTTCGTCAGTTACGAGTGTCACATTGGAATCCTGCCCGTCACCGGTCATGGTAGCCAGGATCACGGGTGCCCCGCCCAGCGGTCCGAATACATTCCGCAGTTCACCCGATATGTTGACCGGTGTTCCGACCGGCAGGTAATACTCGTCCGGGTTGATGGCCAGGGAGAGCTGCAGGCCTGTCATCTTCCCCTGTTCATCATCCACTGCAAGGATTGACTGCCACTCCCCGACGGTGTGTTCATCAGTGACAGCGCCCGTGGAGATGGATGATACCGTCATCACCAGGATGACAGTAAGAAAAAGGATGGAAAGTTGTCTCATATTTCACCAAAATATTATTCCGGCAGGGGTTTTTCACCCGGTTTCAGGTACCTGAACTTAGTATACCGCTCTTCCAGTTCACTGATCGACCGGGGAACATATTCTTCAGAGC
>CAZXRT010000136.1:0-6186 GCA_964642535.1 uncultured Methanospirillum sp. | reverse complement strand
TCTACGAACTTCGTGATCCTGAGGTGAACATGGGAACCCGGGAGGCCCTGACCGAATTTCTGACCTTTATCAGGGATCATACCACTGCCAAAACCTCTTATCTCATCTTCTCTGACCACGGGGGTGGATGGGAAGGATTCGGTTCTGATGAGAACCATGATGACGCCGGCCTCACTCTCCCGGATTTTTCCGCCTCCCTTGCATCAAGCGGGTTCTCTCCCGACCTGATCGGGTTTGATGCCTGCCTGATGTCGACCATTGAGGTTGCAAAGACGCTATCCCCTCACACCGGACTCCTACTCGGATCTGAAGAACTGGAACCCGGCGCCGGATGGAAAAACGATGAGTGGATTTCACTGATCGCAGAAAATCCCCAAATCCCTCCTGCTGACGTGGGGAAGGCAATTATTGACGGGTACATGGAGCGTGAGGATTCGGAAAAGACACTCTCACTTCTTGACACAACAAAGACCGCAGAAGTAACCGCTGCTCTTGATGCATTCAGCAGCAGCCTTCCGGCAGATGATGAAACAATCCGCAAAATTGCCTCGGTCTACCGAGACCAGAAATCTTTCGGCGGGGAGAGTGCCACCAGTGTTGATCTTGTCACGCTGAGTGGATCCCTTGCAGAAGCGTTTCCTGAGCAGGCAGAGGCAGCACAAGCCATCGGCGAGAAGGCACGGGAGATGGTTATCTACGAACGACATGATGCGGACCGCAGTTTTGCGAATGGAGTCTCCATCATGTCGGCTGAAGATGTCACCCCTGACCGGTATGCTGAGGCCGAAGAATCGGTCAGTCTGGCTCCGTCCTGGGACCAGCAGTACCAGGCCCTCATCTCTCTCATCACGGAAAGCATGAGCAAAATAGCCCTCAATGCAACCGAAGATGGCAGGTATGAACTGGAAGACCCCTCCGGCTATGCAACTGTTGAGCATGCCATACTCCGGATCAATGGCGATGATATCTGGATCATCGGGACCATCCCGGCTCAACCGGACGAGGACGGCCTGTACCAGGCAATGGAATGGGACGGACAATGGTATTATATCACCGATGGGGAGTCAGGTGAACCACTCAGCATCCCCTCGTTTGAGACAATTGAAGTCTATGATGACGGAACCTCCCTGCTGAGTGCTGCGGTTACGATCCAGGGACGTAATGCGTTCCTCGAGATAATCGCTGACCGTGATATGGTTGAGGAGACAGAAATCCTCCCCTATACAACAACCCAGGACGGAAACATGATGTTCGGGTCCAGTTACCCCCCTGAAAACGGTGATGTGATTGCAACCGACAATCCCGGTGAGCCGGAACCGGAGTCCGTGACCTGGAGTGAGAACACGAAGGTCGGATTTGGTATCCTTCCGGATGGCGAGTATGCTGTCGGATTCTGGGCCGGTGGGCAGGAAGGAGAAGAGGATTTTGTGATTGACATGTATTACACGATGAAAGACGGGGAAATCACCCCGGTTTCACCCTGATTTTTCTCTTTTTCCCCCCCGGCACCATACCGGACCGGTATCCGGTACTGCCCTTTGAAGGGGGAATACCGGGCCATGGTCAGTCAGACTTGAAAAAAGAGGGTTTTATGATGATGCACAATTCATTCAGGAGAACGCTATTTCACAACCGCCTTTTCAGGATGTGAAGACCGTCGGGTTCAGGGTTTTTTCCCCATCATCCTGAAAGCATCTTTTCCTGCCTTACACTTGGGACATACCCATGTTTCGGGCAGCTGGTCAAACGGCGTATTTGCCGCAATTCCATGCTGGACGTCACCTTCTGCTTCGTTGTATACGTACCCGCACCGTGTACAGAACCACTTGGTCATAGTTTACCAATGATCATACCTGAATAAATCTTCTTCCCTGATGCCCGGACATCAGGCTATGGGGGCCCTTCTACCGGTGGTTCCGGGTTTGTCTTAACAAGCAGAGGGGAGGTGTTATTGTGGATCAAAGGTAATCCGGTAATGTTTGCGCAGGTAATTCAGGATCTTTTCTGATTCAGCCCATCGCTTGTCCAGCTGGGCGATCATCGAGTCGATTTTTCCGATCTCCCGGGATATCCGCTCCTCGTATCCCGGCTCTTTCATGTCCATGTGAGTCAGGATCACGTTCAGGGGGTTTCTGATCCCGTCATTGAGGACAGCCAGTTCTGCAAGGTTTCTCTCGATCTGTTCAAGAGCCAGTCTTTTCTCCTCTTTAAGGGTCTCCTGGTCGGTGATATCAATACCGGTTCCCAGGACCGAGACCAGGTCTCCTTGGGAATCCCTGATAAGAGCAGAATTCCAGATGATGGTCCTGACCGACCCGTCAGGACGCTGGACGGGAAGACAGATGCTCTCCCACTGCTCTCCGGTCATCATCCCTTCGATAAGGGAGAGAGACTGGGCACGTGAGGAATCAGGAAACAGATCCGGTATCTTCTTTGTGATAACTTCATGACGGGGAAGCCCGGTCAGGATTTCTGCTGCATGATTGCACTCCGTGATCTCTAGTGAAGGGTTCCAGACAAGGATCGGGGCATTGGCATGGGAGATCAGGGTTTCGAGGTACTCCTTCGTCTCCTGGAGATGGACGAGGGCGTTGTGTTCATCCGTTACATCGTGAATCACCCCGACTATCTTGTCCACAGTCCCGTCAGGGGTATTCATGATTCTGGCTGCCGAACGGACGATCCTCGGTCCGGAGTGATCCGCCGGGTGAATCTGGTATTCATGGAGGTAGGGTTTTCCCTCCGTGATGAGCAGAACCATCTCCTGGTTCAGCATCTCAAATGAGGGAGTACATTTTCGAAAGAGTTCGAATGAGATGGTTCCGGGGGGGGTATACGGGATCCCGTACAGCTCAAAGAAGACTTCAGAGCCGGTAATCTCCCCGGTCTGGGGGATGATCTCAAAACTCCCGGTCTTTCCGACCCGCTGGGCAAGCATCAGGTGCTGCTGGCTTTGCCTGAGTTTCATCTGGGCGAGCGAGAGCTCATCCATCTGGCTCCTGATCTCCTCTTCACTTGCTGCAATCTCTTCATATGACGCAGCGAGTTCCTCATTTTTCTCAATCAGTTCGGTGTTGGCAACCACCAGCTCTCGTTCTGCCTCTTTCTGCCCGGTCACGTCCTGGATGATCCCGATAAGACGGGAAATCTTCCCGTCTTCATCTTCTCCCCCTTTTCGCCGGGCAGCAATATACCGGAGGGAACCATCAGGCCTCAAAAGCCGGAACACCTGCTCCGTGCAGGGTTCCGGGTCGGGAAATGTCCGGAGGATGGAATCGAATGCCGCACCGTCATCGGGGTGGATACACAGCCGCAGGGTATCGATCGAGATCTCATCTTTTCCTGTCTCATAGTCGAAAATGCGGAATATTTCTTCAGAACACCGGATGGTTCCTGTCCTGAGATCATAGGTCCAGCTGCCGAGACGGGCGATCTCCTGTGCCTGGGAGAAGACTTCATTCATCTCACGGATCTTCTCTTCTGCCTGTTTTCGTCTCGTAATATCAGAGAAGACCGTTGCAAAGTATCCTTTCCGGGGAGAGAATGCAGAGATGGTAAAGTGCCGGTTCAGCGGAGGAAAAAACGTCTCAAAGGAGACCGGTTCTCCGTTCTGTGCAACCTTTGAGTATACATCAAGGAAGGGAGCCGGACTCATGCCGTAAAAAACACTTCCCCGCTGGCCGATGGCAGCCTGCACCGACATCCCGATCTGCTCCTCGACCGCCTGGTTTGCGTCAAGAATCCGGTAGTCTGCGGGATTACCGTCTTCCCCAAAGATCATCTGGTGAAGCATCACCCCTTCTTTCATCGCCAGGAACAGTTCCCGCCACCTGCGTTCTGACAACTCCAGTTCATGCTGTTTTTTCAGGTTCTCATGATTCTGGCGGACGAGATCCTGTTCCCGGAGTCTCAGCTGTTCATAGGCCTTCATCAGTTTTTCGTGGGATGAAGAGAGTTCTTCCTGGAACTGCCGTCTCTCTATCGCAGTCAGGATCTTCTCTGAAAGTTCAGAGAACCGGCTTTTTGGATCCGCTCCTTTCTCAAGGTAAAAATCGGCCCAGTAATTGAGTGCCTCGATGGCAACCTCTTCACGGCTTCTTCCGGTGAAGAGAATGAACGGGATGCTCTTATTCTCAAGGCGGACTGTCCGGAGCAGTTCAATGCCGTCCATGTCAGGCATCTCGTAACCAGCGATGATGGCATCATATGACCGTTTTGACAGTTCACTGAGTGCATCTTTTGCACAGGAACAGGCAGTCACTGCAAATCGCCCGGAACGCTCAAGGAAAAGAGTTGCAAGATCCAGGAAAGCGGGTTCGTCATCTACGACCAGAAGCAGAATCTTCTCCTGACTGATGGTATTCATGTCACCTCCCTTCCCGGATATATGATCAGATTATGTTTCCATCCAATCTTCAGATATATATATGTGACGGAGTGCGGCGGTGGAAATTCTCCATGAAAAGAGATATTTCTGAAATCTGCCTTCCGGAAGGTGATTCAGGCTTTTTCAGGTGTTAGAATTAATTTCATCTGATGGCTTCTCATCTCCCGATGCGTGGAGCCGGTCAGAGTTCAGCCTCATTCCTCTCACAGAGATTGACGCAATACCGGGGGAACCGGATAAAAAAGACCGATCCTTTTCCTATCCCCGGGCTGGTAGCCGTGATGTCTCCTCCATGAAGGGCAACGATCTTTCTGACCATCGAAAGGCCCAGCCCTTTGGAGGCCGGATCACTGCGGGACAGATCATTGATGTAGAGTTCATCCCAGATCTTTTCCAGGATCTCCTCCCGCATCCCGACCCCGGTATCGGCAATGGAGACTGATACCATGGTATCCTCTTCCTGTGCAGAGATGGTGATCCGGCCATTCCTGACATTATACTTGACCGCGTTATTGATGATATTGGAGAAGATGGTAACCCCGAAGATCTTTGAGACACATACCATCACTGACGGGGGGAAGTTCATCTCGATTCTGATCTCCCGATCCTCAATCAGGCCTGAATTGACCATGACGGCTTCCTGAATAAGGCTTGCGAGGTCTCGCTCATGGTAATCGACAATAGAAGTCTGGCTGTTCAGTCCTGCCAGTTTAATCAGTTGTTCTGTCATGTACTGCAGGTTCCTGATGTTCTTTTCCATCAGGCTGAACAGTCTTTCCCCTTCACCCCCCATAAGTTCCGGTTTTATCAGGGGGACCAGGGCGATGAGCGGAGTGAGCGGCGTGCGGAGATCATGAGCGATCTGGGTGATGAACTGGTCTTTCTGCATCAGGAGGTGGTTGATCTTCTGTGTCCGCTCCTGCACCCTCTGGTCCAGCTCCCGGTTCTTTTCATCAAGATCTGCCAGAAGTCGTTCTGTCTGTGCATGTGCCTCCTGCAGACTGGATGAGAGCCGGTTGACATGGAGGAGGAGAAACATGAACGTGATCGTCAGCAGGGTGATGATTGCCATCACGTATAATCCGGCGTTGAGAGTGGTTGGCTCAAAAAGATCCCTGTGCTGTGGACTGATGAACCATTCACACCCCCGCACCGCCATCACCGCTGCAAGGCAGAGCAGGGCGGCGGTCAGGTACCGGGAGGGTAGGTTTCCCTTTGGTGCAAATGTTCTGATGACCCGGACGATCAGAAGAATGAGGAGGATGGAAGAGAGCGATATGATCCCTGATCTGGCCGTGATATTATCATCGGCAACCGTAAACCAGAGAAGCAGGATCCCGACCGGGATAAGGACCAGGTAGGGCATCCGGGTCATGGGCCGATCTGTGTAAAAGCGATGCAGGGACTCTGCCATGAGCAGAAGACTGAACAGGAGAAGAAGATTTCCAGGCAGAACAGAAACAGCGTCCGGGACAAAGCCCCGGAGAAGCAGAAAGATCATCGATGCCGCAAGAGTGACAAGACTTGTGGTCCAGATGGTAAAACCCGGATAACTCTTCTGAATATGCGCAATAAGGACCATCAGGAAGGCAAGCAGTCCTTCAACGATCATCAGACTGATCATCAGGGTCGGGAGATCTACCATGATGTACCTCTTACCTGGCAGGATTGGGAAGTGGCTCTGTCATACCGTATAGTACCAATGAGATCCGGATCGGAAAAGAAGGTTGGGGTGACGGTCAGTCTCTTCTGCCGATCTTCAGGTGTAATGCCACCTGCCTGCAGGAACCCGGATCTCG
>CAZXRT010000135.1:0-6202 GCA_964642535.1 uncultured Methanospirillum sp. | reverse complement strand
ACAAAAAGATGATTTCGCAGGCACAGGAGCAGCGCAGATCGCTTATTGCCAGTGCCGAGCTGGAGGCTGATAACCTGATCCAGAAGGCTCAGGAGGATGCGGAAGAGTACAAAAAGCAGCAGATCGCTGATGCACGAAGCCAGGCCACGATGAGGTATGACAAGATCATCAGTGACGGAAAGGCTCAGGCAGTAGCTCTGGAGAGCAGGGGACGGCAGAACCTCGCGAAAGCCGTGGATCTGCTCGTTTCACGCTTCAAGGAGCAGCTTAATGTTTCATCCTAAACAGATGAGCAAACTGCTCATCGTCGCATCCAAACAGCAACTTGACCCGGTCATTTCCGAGCTGTACCGCATGAACATCTTCCATATCGATGATTTTGTTGATAAGGGAGATGAACAATGGGACGGCTTTAAGATCGGGATGCCGATGACCGGTGCCGACACCATATCTGCAAGCCTTGTTAAGATCCGTTCCATTGCCAGTGCTTTTGGAATCGGGGCCGAACCGGCCACCGATATGGAGAAATCACGGATTGCAGAGCTCAAGCGGAGTATCGAGCAGGATCTTCCCGCTCTTGCCGAAGAGGTTGAACACCTTCTCACAAAGCGGTCAAAACTTGAAGCCAGTGCAAAGGAATATGAACAGAAGATCGAGGCATTGCAGCCGTTCATCAATGCACCATTCCCGATGGAACTTCTCAGGGGATATGATGCAGTCAGTATCATTGCAGGAACGGTGAAAAGCAAGCCCGAGATCAATGTTCCGCATGAGATCTGGAATTCTACCCAGAAATCCGGGGAATTTATTGTCCTCGCGGTAAAAAATTCCGACCTGGCATCAGTTGAACGGAGTCTGCTTGATCTCCAGCTCCAGAAGGTCTCCGTACCTGAAGAGGAAGGATATGCACCAGCCATCATCGCTGAGTACCAGCAGAGGATTGCAGGCATCCAGACGGAGATCGAAGACCTGAACAACCGGATGGGAACAATCAGGGAGAAACACAAGTATTTCCTGATGTCTTCCGAGGAACTTCTTACCGCCGATATCGAGCAGGCAGAAGCTCCGCTCAGATTCGCGACCAGCGACCTTGCATTCACCGTTGTGGGATGGGTTCCGACCCAGCAGGTCACAAAGGTGTACGAGAACCTGGACCGGGTATGTGGCGGAAAGGTCTATGTGACCGAACTCGAGATCGAAGACTACAACGAAGCTCCACCGGTTGAGTACAACAATCCAGACTATTCTCATCCGACTGAACTCTTCATGGACATTTATTCCCGTCCGAAGTATACCGAAGTCGATCCGACTCTTCTGATGTCGATCGTCTATCCGGTCATGTTTGGTCTGATTCTCGGAGATGTCGGATATGGTCTGATTCTGCTTGCCATGAGTCTTGGACTCAGATCTTTGGTCAAAGGCAATGAAGCGGGAACGCAGCTCATCAATGTTCTGCGTAACTGCAGTATCACCAGTATCATCTTTGGAGTAATTTTCTCTGAATTCTTAGGGTTTTCCCTGCCATGGGCCCCGCTCTGGTTCTCCCGTCATATTCCGATCGGAGTGTCAGGAGCGGTACAGCATGCATCTGCGATCCCGCAACTTCTCGTTGTGTCGATCTGGATCGGTATCCTGCACATTACCCTGGGCAGGATCTGGGGAGCCCTGAACGCGTCAAAAATGGAGCACGGCCATCACCGGTCCCTGAAGATGTTTGCAAACATCGGATGGATCCTGGTGATGTGGGGGATTATTGTCCTGATCTGGTCTAAGTTCCCTATCATCCTGATGCCGGATCTGACCGGAATGCCTGAGATTGCCGGTGGTCTCAATGTTGCGACCATTGCAGGTGCAGTCATGCTGGTCCTGGGTCTTGCCTTCATCGCCCGTGAGAACGTCCTCGACCTCATGGAGGTCCCGACGATCATCAGTCACGTGCTTTCATACACGCGTCTTATCGCGGTTGGTCTTTCATCTGTGGCAATCGCACTGGTTACCAACTTTATTGCGATCGGTCTGATCATCAGCCCGCAGCTGGAGAACCTGACCCCGGTAGGTATTGTCCTCATTATCGTTGGGGTTGTTGTCTTCCTCTTCGGACACACACTCAATACCGCACTTGGTATTCTGGGTGGCGGACTTCACCCCCTTCGTCTGCATTATGTAGAGTTCTTCACCAAGTTCTACCGTGGTGGAGGAACGAAATACAATCCATTTGGAATGGTTAGAAGATTAACTGAACAGAACTAAAGGAGTAAAGGAGATTTAAATATGTCAGAAGCAGTAGCAGCAGAAGTAGCAGTAGAAGTAGCAGCAGCAGCAGCATCCGCAGCAGGACTTAAGGCAGTCGGTGCAGGTCTCGCAGTAGGCCTTGCCGGTGTCGGTTCAGGTCTTGGTGAGATGGGTATCGGAGCAGCAGCAATGGGAGCAGTCGCAGAGAACAAGGATATGTTCGGTCTGGCCCTTCTGTTCACCGTGCTTCCGGAAACTATCGTCATCTTCGGTCTTGTCGTGGCACTCCTGCTCATGTTCCAGTGAGAGGACTGATCATGGGACTGGATGCAGTCGTTGCAGAGATCAGGGAAAAGGGAAAGGCAGAAGCAGGTGCCATTGGAAAGGAGGCCGACGTTAAGAAGGCAGAAGTCCTGAACCTGGCACAGCAGAAGGCTGAGACTGTCAAAACCGCTGCCAGGGATGATGCAGGGAAAGCAGTTTCCCACATCATCACCCAGGAAGAGGCGGCCGGTCACCTCGTCGTTAAACGTCAGATACTCAACACACAGAAAGAGCTGATGGATGACGTATACCGGCAGGCACTCGAGAAGATCGCTGCAATGCCGGAAACATTCCACAAGGATGCAATCTCGTCACTTCTGCGTAAGGCATCATCTGAGATTCCGAAAGGAAAGGTCAGTTGTTGCAAGCGTGATGAGACCGCCCTGAAGGAAGTCCTGAAAGAGTCGGAATTTACTGCCTTCTCTTTCGGATCGGTAATCGGAATCGATGGTGGCATCATCGTCGAGAGTGTCGATGGTCAGCTCCAGGTTGACTTCAGCTACCGTACCTTCATGAGCCAGGTATGGGAGTCAGGACTTAAGGACGCGTCAGACATTCTCTTCGCGTGAATACTTCAGGGGGATAAAAAATGGTTCAGAATACGGGCGGTCCGGCACCTTATATCTATGTCAGCACCAGGCTGCGGGTAAGGAAAGCCAAACTGCTCGCCCCTGAGGAATACCAGCGTATGCTCAACATGAGTCTTCCTGAGATCATCCGTCTGATCGGGGAGACCGAGTACCAGAAAGAGGTCGATGAACTGGGTACCTCCTTTGAAGGGATTGACCTCATTGAGGTTGCCCTCTCCTGGAATCTTGCCAAAGAGTACCAGCGGGTCATTGATCTCGCTCCGGGTTCTCTGAAAGAGTTTACCATGGCATACCTTCGCCGGTGGGATATCTACAATGTCCTGACGATCCTGCGTGGAAAGATGCAGGGAATGAAGGATGGCAAGATCAAAGAGGTATTAATCCCTGCCGGAAGCCTTGATCGGGTCATTCTTGACCGGATTCTCGGAGAAGAATCATGCGAGCGGGTTGCTGACGCCCTGAAAGGGTGGAAGATGTACCCGACCCTTGCTGCAGAGATATCTGACGGGTGTGCGATCGGATCGTTCGCAAAACTCGAAAATGAGCTCTACAAGCAGTTATACGCAGACCTTCTCCAGATTGCCAGGCGTGGTGTCAAGGGCGGAAGCCAGTTTCTCAAGTTTGTCCAGCTGGAGATTGATGTCAAGAATATCAAGACCCTCTTCAGGATGAGAGGAGACGGCTACGATGAAGATGCCCGTGAATTCTTCATCCCCGGATCCAGCTTCACACCAGAGGAACTCCAGCAGATGAACCAGATGAGCAGCAGAAACGAGGTTATCGACGCTATTCAGGGTCGTATCAAAGCCAAAGCGCTGCTCAATGCACTTGAGGAACTGCGGGCCGAAAAGTCAGAGCAGGAGGTAGATGCCGAGCTCACTAAAACCCAGCTTGACCGGATGGAGCAGCTCTCCAAGATCAATCCGTTCTCAATCCACCCGATCCTGGTGTACCTCGAGAAGAAGAAGTATGAAGTCTTCAACCTGCGGGCCATTGCCCGGGGGAAAGAGTCCAGACTTTCAAGCGAGACGATCGCGAAATACCTGGTGATCTGACATGGAGATCGCGGTTATTGGGAGCAGTGAGTTCATTCTCGGGTTCAGACTGGCAGGAATCACCAAAACCTATCCTGCTGAATCCGATGAAAAGGTGGTAGAGCAGGTAAACAGGGTACTTGATGACAACACCGTAGGTATCCTGGTTATGAGCAGCAGCGATATGGGAAAAATCCCATCAAGGCTCCGCACAACCCTGGAAAATTCAGTTCACCCCACGGTAATTTCCCTGGGGGAACAGGAAGGAGGGCTGTCCATGCGGGAGAGAATTAAACGATCAGTGGGTGTTGATCTGTGGAAGTAAAACGCAATAAGGGTGTTTTAAAGAGGATTGCAGGGCCTGTGGTCACTGCAGTCAATCTCGACGCCCACATGTATGATGTGGTGAAGGTCGGGAACGAGCAGCTGATGGGGGAGGTCATCAAGATCAAGGGTGATGATGTCATCATCCAGGTATATGAAGACACGTCCGGTATCAAGCCAGGCGAGCCGGTCGAAAACACCGGACTTTCACTCTCTGTCGAACTCGGTCCCGGTCTGCTCACCAGTATTTATGATGGTATCCAGCGTCCTCTCGAGATTCTTGTCGAGAAGATGGGCAGTTTCATTGAACGTGGTGTCACTGCACCCGGCCTGTCCCATGAGAAGAAATGGGAGTTCGTGCCGGTTGTAAAAGCAGGTGACGTTGTCGGGCCAGGAATTGTCATTGGAACAGTGCAGGAGACCAATATCGTTCACAAGGTGATGATCCCTCCCCGTTCCCAGGGTGGAAAGGTAAAGGAGATCAAGAGCGGTTCGTATACCGTTGACGATGTCGTCTGTGTCCTGGAGAACGGTGAAGAGATCACGATGATGCAGAAGTGGCCGGTCCGTGTTCCCCGCCCGGTCACCGAGAAACTCAATCCGGATATTCCGCTTATCACCGGGATGCGTATCCTCGACGGTCTCTTCCCGGTCGCAAAGGGAGGAACTGCTGCAATTCCGGGTCCGTTCGGATCCGGGAAGACCGTTACCCAGCAGTCCCTTGCCAAGTGGTCTGATGCCGAGATCGTGGTCTACATCGGCTGTGGAGAGCGTGGCAACGAGATGACCGAGGTGCTGACGGAGTTCCCCGAACTCGAGGACCCGAAGACCGGACGACCGCTCATGGAGCGGACGGTGCTCATTGCGAACACCTCCAACATGCCGGTGGCTGCCCGTGAGGCATCGGTATATACCGGGATCACGATCGCGGAGTACTTCCGTGACATGGGATACGACGTCTCCCTGATGGCAGATTCGACCTCCCGCTGGGCAGAAGCCATGCGTGAGATCTCCTCCCGTCTTGAAGAGATGCCTGGAGAAGAGGGGTATCCTGCATACCTTGCAGCACGGCTCTCTGAATTCTACGAGCGTGCAGGCCGTGTCAACACCCTGAACAAGGATCTCGGGTCTATCACCGTTATCGGAGCGGTCTCCCCGCCCGGTGGTGACTTCTCAGAACCGGTTACGCAGAATACCCTGCGTATCGTCAAGTGTTTCTGGGCACTGGATGCCAAGCTCTCCCAGCGCCGGCACTTCCCGGCAATCAACTGGCTGAACTCGTACTCCCTGTACCTGGACACCCTGAGCGCCTACTATGACGAGAAGGTCTCTCCTGAATGGAACCCGCTCCGGAACTGGGCAATGGAAGTGCTCCAGAAGGAGGCAGAACTCCAGGAGATCGTCCAGCTCGTCGGATCTGACGCACTGCCTGATGAACAGCAGGTGACCATCGAGGTGGCCCGTATGCTTCGTGAGATCTTCCTCCAGCAGAACGCGTATGACGCGGTTGACACCTACTGTGACATGAGCAAGCAGTTTGACATTCTGAAAGCCATCCGGTTCTACTCTGATCAGGCCACGGCTGCCCTGAAAGCAGGTGTTGTCACCTCGCAGATCATTAATCTGCGTGCCAAGGCGGATCTGCCACAGGTCAAGTACATCAAGGAGTACAAGCCTGAGATTGAGAAGGTCGTCAAG
>CAZXRT010000134.1:0-6211 GCA_964642535.1 uncultured Methanospirillum sp. | reverse complement strand
AGGGACTCGTGGAGCAGACCCTGACCATCTCTCTCCTGAACAAGGAATCTTTCTCAATGGAGGATACGCACATTCCGGTTCACCGGGTCATTCATGAGGTGATCAGCGGGTATACTTTCTCCATCAGACAGCTGAATATTTCCGTAATAAATAAGATTCCAACCGATTGCACCGTTTATATCTCCCCGTTTCATATTACTACCATATTTGAGAATCTTATCTCAAACGCAATAAAATACAATCACCGGGATGGAATGATCACCTTTGATCTCTTCGAAGAAGCGTCACTATGGGCTTTCTCAATCACTGATACAGGAATCGGCCTCACCCCGGAAGAAGCAGGACAGGTTTTTGATGAGTTTTACAAGGCAGACCCGGCCCGTCATGATCATTCATCCCATGGACTGGGCCTTTCGATCGTCCATCGGATCGTAACCATGTACGGGGGATCGATATCAGTTTCGAGCCGGGGAAGAGGAGAGGGGGCAACTTTTATTGTCAAGCTCCCGCGTCATTCCCGTACTGTTGATCAGGAAAGGGAGGCATTGGAATGTCGATTCTGGTAAATAATTTGGATCCGGGAGTTACTATGGACAATAATACCATTCTGATAGCACCGGAGAGGAGAATTGAATGAATGAGGATGGATTAGCACGAAAGCAGACCCGATCTGAAGTATCCATCCTTGTTGTCGAGGACAGTAAGACCCAGGCAATTATTCTGAAACATCTCCTTGAATCCGCAGGGTATCGTGCTGAAGTCGCCAGTAACGGAAGGGAGGCACTTGACATACTCCACCACCACATCCCTACGCTGATTCTCACTGATATCGTTATGCCGGAGATGAACGGATATGAACTCTGTCAGGAGATCAAGAATAATCCCCGGACAAACAGTATCCCGGTCATTCTGGTCACCCAGCTCTATGATCCGCAGGATGTTATTGCAGGTCTCGAATCAGGAGCTGACAATTTTATTATCAAACCCTATGAGAATGAGTATCTCCTCTCTCGCATTGAAGTCATCCTGGCAAACCGCCTGTTACAACTGAACGAACCGATGAATATCGGAATTGAGGTCTATTTTGCCGGAAAAAAACATTATATCACATCAAACCGTCTGCAGATACTCAATATCCTGTTATCAACATATGAGATTGCAATCCAGAAGAACAATGAACTTTTTGAAGCAAAAGACAGTCTTGCAAGGCTGAATGATCAACTCAGTGAAGCAAATTCGTTTCTTCTGCAGGCTAACAACGAACTGAACCGGGAGATAGCTGAAAGACGGAGGGTTGAAAGTGCTCTCTCGCAGACGAATAAAAAACTGAACCTTCTCTCATCAATCACCCGCCATGATATGAGAAATACCCTGATGAGTATTCTCGGGTATAATGAACTGGCTCGAATCGGCTCATCGGATCAGGAGTTCTCTGATTACCTGACAAAAGAACGTGAGTTGCTCGGAAAACTCACAAATCAACTGGAATTCACCCGGCTCTATGATGAGCTGGGGACAGAAGGTGCCATCTGGAAGCCTCTGCGGGATATCAGACAGATATCTTTTCCAAAATCTGATCAAATCCCCGTAGATATCAGCCCCGAAACTGATAATTATCAGATATTTACTGATCCTCTGATTGAAAAAGTTTTTTATAATCTTTTTGAAAACTCTATCCGGCATGGGGGGAATGTGACCCGGATAAGCCTGACGACTGAAGATACAGGCAACGGTCTGCACATCCTGATCAGGGATGACGGTACTGGTATTTCCCCTGAAGACAAGGAGAGGATTTTTGACCGTGGATATGGGAAAAATACGGGCCTTGGTCTTTTTCTTGTCCGTGAGATCCTCTCAATAACCGGCATTACCATCCATGAAACCGGGCAGGAAGGCGTGGGTGCCTGTTTTGAACTTACCATTCCCCCTGATTTCTATAGAATCACCTCGCCCTGAGAGCTTCAAACCCTTACCCTCTTCTGATCGTACTTCGCATATCTATACGGAAATCCCCGGGTACTATGACGTCTGTGACGGATGCTGAAGAGATAGAAATAACTGATCGAGATGCTGACTGGCATCGGTTTCTGAAAACGCGATGTAAGAAAGAGCTGGAAGAAATATCCCGTGAGTATCCGTTCCGTCGATCCCTGTATATCAATTACCATGATGTTGAGAGTTATGGCAGAACCGGGATCCAGATGGCAGATGAACTTCTGGATAATCCCGGAAAAGTGATCGGTGATATCAGGGATGCAATCAAGAACCATCGGCTGATAAAAATAAAAAAGGAGAAAGAGCCGCAGGAGATCAATATCCGGTTTCTCTCCCTTCCCAGGAAGATCGCTATCCGGGAGATAAGATCTGATCATATCGGAAAGATGATCAGTGTCGAGGGAATTCTTCGAAAAACTACCGAGGTCAGGCCACGGATAACCCTGGCTGTCTTCCGATGCCCCTCTGGTCACCGGACGGTCAAGGCGCAGGGATATGGCCCCTTTATCGAGCCAGACGGATGTAGTGCAGATGGATGTACCCAGAAGAAACTTGAACTGATCCCCCGTTTTTCCCGGTTTGTAGACTCACAAAAACTCCGAATCCAGGAGTCACCTGAAGGACTCAGGGGAGGAGAACAGCCGCAGACGATTGATGTCGATGCGATTGATGACATCACCGGGAAGGTGACGCCCGGAGATCGGATTGTGGTAAACGGAATCCTCCGTTCTATCCAGAGAAATTCATACGGTACAAAATCAACGATTTTTGATATCTATCTTGAATGTAATTCCATTGAAGTCGCAGAAAAAGAGTTCGAAGAAGTAGATATCTCTGAGGAGGATGAGAAACAGATCATTGCCCTCTCACAGGATCCGATGATATACCGCAAGATCGCCCATTCCATTGCTCCGACCATCTATGGTGTTGATGATGTGAAAGAGGCGATCGCCCTGCAGCTCTTTGGTGGAATTGCCAAGAATATGCCTGACGGGAGCAGACTGCGGGGAGACATCCATGTTCTGCTGATCGGAGATCCCGGGATCGCCAAATCACAGATGCTCCGCTATGTGGTTAAACTCTCCCCGCGGGCGATTTATACATCGGGTCAGTCATCCACGGCTGCCGGACTTACCGCAACGGCGGTAAAGGATGAGTTCGGGGATGGGAGGTGGACTCTTGAAGCCGGTGCCCTGGTCCTCGCCGACATGGGTGTTGCATGTGTGGATGAGATGGACAAGATGGATCGCAATGATCGTTCAGCACTTCATGAAGCGATGGAACAGCAGTCTATCTCCATCGCAAAAGCCGGTATTACTGCCACACTGAAATCCCGGTGTGCGCTTCTTGGTGCAGCAAATCCCAAGTACGGGCGGTTTGATGATTTTGCTCCGATTGGAGAACAGATCAACATGCCTCCCTCTCTTCTCTCCCGGTTTGATCTGATCTTTGTTCTCACCGATAAACCAGAGCAGGTCAGGGATCTTGCCATCGCCGAGCACATCATCAAGGCACACAGTGTTGGAGAACTGATGGCCCAGCACAGCAGAACCCCAATCGACGGGGTGACTGATGAGTATATTGCAGAACAGCTCAAACCCGTCACTCCTGAGATCGATTCTGTTATTTTCAGAAAATACGTTGCATTTGCAAAACGGAACTGCTTTCCCCGCCTTGGGAGCGAAGCCAGGGAAGCCCTCATCGATTATTATATGAAACTGCGCAACCTTGCCGGTGCTGACAAACCGGTCCCGGTGACTGCCCGCCAGCTTGAGGCAATTGTCCGGCTGGCTGAATCAAGTGCACGTATCCGTCTGTCTAATGTGATTGAAAAGAGTGATTCTGACCGTGTGATCCGGATCATCGATACCTGTCTGCGGCATGTTGCGTATGATCCCTCCAGCGGAGCCTTTGATATCGATCGGGTTGCCGGTGTATCCAAAGGCAAACGTGACCTTATCCGGACGATTAAGCAGGTCATAAGGGACACTGCTGACGAAAACGGGCGTGCTCATATCGAGGATGTAAAAGAGAGGGTCCGGGCACAGGGTTTTGACAAGGATGAAGTGGATCGCCAGATTAGTGCCATGCTAAAGGCTGGTGAAGCGATGGAACCCAAGCATGGGGTTATTAAGTTAATCTGATTCACATACAAATTGAAAATGGCAGGTGGCAGGATAAATTCTATGATTAATATAAAGAATTCAAAGAGGGATCGCTGATGATATCAGATCGTGAAAGAGCGGCATTTGAGGCTGGTATCAAGCTCGGGGCACTCTATCACCAATGGGTGGGAACACCGGTATCCCGTGAATCTGCACAGTCCCTGGAAAAGGCCATGGAGAATGCACACGGGCAGCAACCCTACGTAACCGATATTACCGTTGGTCTGGACCGGGATGCCATGATCCCCAATTCTTTTGGATACAGTGAACTGGCAGGTCTGATGATAAATGTTGAGATGACAGTCCGGGTCAACCAGGCTTCCTGTCATGTCTCTCTGTCACGTGAGCAGGATTACCCGATGATGAGAATTGAGTGGATAGATGAAGAGCCCGAATTATCCGATCCTTGATGATCATATTCATATCGATCCCCGGAACGGACGGGGAATCGAGGCGATAAAGGATTTTCAGAGGTCAGGTGGCACTCATATCTGCCTCGTGACCAAACCATCATGGTCTCTTGGTGTCCAGCCATCAAATGGGATTGACTTTGCTGCAGTCTTTGAAGAGACACTTTCCATTGCCAGGCAGATAGAAGAGATAGGAGTAGTTGTTTTTCCGCTTCTCGGCGTACACCCGGCAGAGATCACCATGCTGACCCCCCGTCTCACCCTTCAGGAGGCGGTTGAGGTGATGAAAGAAGGTCTCTCCTGTGCAGCTTCGTATGTTAGAGAGGGCAGGGCAGTGGGGCTCAAGAGCGGCAGGCCTCATTATGAAACATCGCCTGAAATTCTGGCTGCTTCCAATGAGGTGCTGACTCACGCCCTTACTCTTGGAGGAGAACTTGGCTGTGCTGTTCAGATTCATGCTGAAACGGGGCCGTGTGAAGATGTTGTGGGGATGGCACTGGCAGCAGGGATGGACCCGACACGGGTTGTGAAGCATTTTGGATCGCCGGATACTCCCCTCATTCCCTCCCTTATGGCAAAACATGAAGGAATTCCTTCCCTGTGCAGATCCGGGAAAGAATGCACCATGGAGAGTGATTACATGGATGAGATGAGCAGACCGGGTGCTGTGATCGGACCCAGGTCAGTTCCCCGGTTTACTGCAAGTCTCCTCTCATCGGGTATGATAACCTCCGACGATGTTCATCGTATTCATCAGGAGACACCGGAACGGGTGTACGGAGTCGGGATTCATATCTGATCTCCTCTCGTTCCTCCTCATGCCTGCATTCATCTCCCGTGGCTTTGCTACCTGATACCTTTTCGTCCAGAACGTACAATATATACCTGATGTTACTCAGGATTCATCGTTCCGCTGATTACAAGGAGATCGTGGGAATCTGCGATAAAGAACTGCTTGGAACCACCCTGACTGAAGGAGACCTGAATATCATTATCAGCCCCTTTTTTTTCGGGGGAGATGAAGCGGGAGAAGAAGAGATCCTTGCTGCACTACAAAAATATGGAAATATCAATATGTTTGGAGAAAAATGCATTAGAATTGCCATACAGAACGGTTTTATTGATCAAGACTCCTGCCGGATGATTGCCGGTGTACCCCATGCGGTCATCCTCTGAAAATACCATGGATCTGCACGAAGCAATCTGTCCAAAATGCGGAGGGCCATCAAAGGATGGCGGACTGTGTGGAAAATGCCTGGCTGGTGATCTGGCGTGGTTTGTGTGTGAGCCCCGGGTATTTATCACCCGATGCGGTGGATGCGGCTCGCTGAAAAGTTCAACCGGATGGGGTGACTCTTCACGGGAACGGGAGGATCTTGAAGAAGATGCTGCAATATCAGGGGTGAAATTTCACAAGGACGTCATGAAAGCCTCTGTCAGTGTTACCCTTGATCATCTGAGTAATAACCGGACATATGCAGATGTAACTCTGAAAGGAATCCTGTATGACGAACCGCTTGAAGGATATTGCACCATCGAGATCATCTGGGTGAATGAATCCTGTGACCGGTGTAATCGTCAGCATGGGAATTACTATGAGGGGGTTGTTCAGATCAGGGCTGAAGGGAGAAAGGCGACTCT
>CAZXRT010000133.1:0-6292 GCA_964642535.1 uncultured Methanospirillum sp. | reverse complement strand
TGAGGCAAATCCCGTTCACCGGAATGATACACGCATCACTCATCTTTTGTGTCCGGGGATAAACCGAATCACCCGGTCTATCCAAAACTCTCCTCTTCATATTGGTCATCCTGGGTTTGGATTTTTCATGTAAATTTTCTAGGCCATTCCGTCCTATCGCTCTGGCATCCTGATGCAATCTTTCATTCGCGATATTCTGATGTCAAGCCATTCATAAATAAAGGAAAGATTGATTCGTCAGTATCCTGAATTGGATAAAGGCCCTAATGGCTCGTATAACCGCTTTTGAGACCCTAAATCTCGTATTATGGTAAACTAATTACTATGTACGCAATATATGTGTGCAGAGGGTTGTTCACTGGACAAGAAGAAGGAATGTTAGTATGAGCAGTTCTAACCGAAATCCTGGTTATCTCGCTTAAATCCTCTGTTTTCTTCTATAATTGGGTATTTTTCCTGGGTAGTTCTATGTTCTGATGTGATAAAAAAATATCAAAAAATGAAGCCCGATACTCCTTCCGTTTCCAATCTCCTTCATCAATAACGCCAGATTTGCCGGTTTTTTATCGGCCGCTATGAGATATGCCAGATTATGGGTGCATTTCTGGAAAAAGCACTGATTTGCATCTCATATAATGCCTGTTATACTCTCTGTATTGTGACCGGGTTTCCGGATGATACATCCTTCAGCTCTACACCCGATCTCCTGTTTATGGCCTGATATGCGGGTCTCTTTCTATCGGAAAATTGGTCTTATTTTTAGATATTGTGCTATATATGGCCATTAATCTGATTTCAGCCCTGGAAACAATGGATTCATCTCTGACGATATGAACCGGTGGATGAAATGCAGTGTAATGGATAGAATAGTTGCTCATGAAAAACCCGGTAATGAGAGACTGTGTTTTTATGAAAATCTCTGATGGGATCCCCTCATCCCACCCCCCCGGAAAGAACAACTCTGAAATTCCCATGCGTCTAATACTGTCACACAGGCATGACTTCCGGACTTTTGCCCATTGGGATCCAGTCTTTTTCAGAGATTCGAACAAAGGGCTACCTCTATGTTGATAAGACACCCTTTATCCTGGATTTAGCCAGAACAGGAAAATATTTCTTTCTCTCCCGCCCCCGCAGGTTTGGGAAAAGTCTCTTTATCGACACCCTCGCTCATGCATTTTCTGGTAGGCACGATCTCTTTGCCGGACTGTCTCTGGCCCGCCCGGAATCCGGGTGGGATTTTTCCCGGAAACATCCCGTGTTGCGGATTGATTTTGCCGGGGGAACGATCCGTTCAACCCATGATCTTTCGGCCCGGTTGAGCCGGCTTCTTTCTGAATGGGAAGTGCGGTATGGCATCAAAAAAACCGAGGGCTCTCCGGGAGAGCGTCTCCTCTACCTGATTCCCCTCATTGCTGAGTCGACTGGTGAGCAGGTAGTCATTCTTGTTGATGAATATGATAAGCCCATTCTGGATAATCTCAACCATCCGGATATTGCTGGTGAAATACGCGATCACCTGAGAGATTTTTATGGTGCCCTCAAGCCTCTTGATTCCCATCTTCGATTTGCATTTCTGACAGGTGTTTCCAAATTTGCAAAAACCGGGATATTCTCTGGATTAAACAACCTGAATGACATCACCCTTGATGGACCATATTCTGCTCTCTGCGGATACACTGATGATGATCTTGACCGGGTATTTACTGACTGGATGCGGACCCTGGATCCAGAACTCGTCAGAATGTGGTATAATGGGTACTCATGGGGAGGAAAGGCCGTGTATAATCCTTTTGATATCCTCCTGCTCTTTTCAAAGGGTGAATTCCGTCCGTTCTGGTTTGAGACCGGAACCCCGTCATTTCTGGTCAGTCTGCTCATGAAACATCCCCGCTCTCTCCCTGACCTGGACCAGTTTATGGCAGGTGAGGAACTGATCGGTTCATTCCAGGTAGAAGATCTAAAACCAGAAACCCTCCTGTTTCAGGCCGGATACCTGACGATCAGGGGAAAACAGCAGATCGGAGCAAAAATTATGTACTCCCTTGGGTTTCCGAACCTTGAAGTGAAAAGTTCGTTTTCTCAGCTGATGCTTGACACTTTTACCGGATCTGAACATCAGTCCCGGAACCAGGAACGGATTGATGCCATGGTCAGATTAGGTGATACCAGGGGGATGCGTGATGTTTTTCATTCATTTTTTGCATCCATTCCCCATGACTGGTACCGGAAAAACCAGCTCTCCGGATTTGAAGGGTATTATGCAAGCATCGTGTATGCCTATTTCTCCAGCCTCGGATATATGGTCATCCCGGAAGATACGACCAACAGGGGACGGATTGATCTGACCGTTCAGACTCCGACAGGGATCTGGATCTTTGAATTCAAAGTGCAGGGTCTTGATAGAACCGGGATAGAACCCTTGAAACAATTACAGATGAAAGGATATGCCGAGAAGTATCAGAGTGACAGCCGGCCGGTATATGAGATCGGGGTCATCTTTGATCCTGACACCCGCAATATCGTTTCCTGGGAAGTTATTGAAAACCTGAAAAATCAGGGTTCGTCTGCAGAATAGATCTTTGATTCCCCTTTCATCCTGACAAACAGTCCCGGAATATGCCGGAGAGTATAGGCTATCCCATAACTCCCGGTTATCACCGTGAACATCCCGATTGTCAGGAAATGATACGGAAATTCAACCAGTTCACCGAGTCCTGAAAGAAGATATCCTGCATAGAGAACAGAAACTCCCATTGCTGCATATCCTGATGGACGGGGATGGATTGATATCTGCCTGGTTATCTGGCAGAGGAGGTTTTTCAGGACTCCGACTCCATGAAAGAGCGGGTTCATCTTGTGCTTGTTGGGCACATCATACGTGACCGAAATCGGGATCTCGACCATCCGCAGGTGATGCCTGGCAAAATGGGTGATCATATCAGATTCGATATTATACCCGGTTGAGCAGAAGTCCAGGTTGTCAAGTGCCCGTTTCCCAAGAACCCTGAATCCGGACTGGGTATCTGATATCTTTACATGAGAGAGGATCCGGGTGAACTCGTTCAGGATCCACTGGCCCGCCATCCGGTACGGGGGGATAGAGTTATTTCTGGAAAGGTAACGCGAGCCGATCACCATATCTGCCGCTCCGGTCCTGACCGGAAGCACCATCAGGGGGAGATCCTCAGGATCATGTTGCCCGTCCCCGTCAAGCATGGCAATGATCTCAAATCCCTGCTCCTTGGCATAGCAAAATCCTTCCATGATGGCATGGGCTTTTCCCTGGTTCTCCCCCATGCGCAGAACTGTAGCTCCTGCCCTCTCTGCAATGACGGCCGTGTTATCCCGTGACCCGTCATCAATCACGATCACGTTCGGAGTGTAGCGGAGGGTCTGGAGCACCACGCTGCCGATAACGAGTGCCTCATTATAGGCGGGAATTAGGACTGCCAGATCCTGGAGAAAGAGAGAGCAGTTCCGTTCTGAAAATTGTTTGGAGGTATGAGGAAAAGGCTGCCTGCCATAAGCCCTCCCTGCCCGGTTTCTTCGTGAGATATATGGCTGTTTCATTCGTTGAGGAACGCGTGAATCCCGCTCTAGTGTAGAACATGGTACAGGTTCACGCAGAAATTTCATGCATCCCTCAACCAGATCAGCGAATACCAGGGAGATCTGGCATATTCTGAGTATTGATTATCATAATCTGGTATTTGCCTGTTGCCTTTTGCATCTGGCTTACAGGTTGCCTAAACCCATTTTATGGTCAATATTCCGGATAAATCACCAGTTCACTGCCTGATTCGCTATATAACATAGGTATTATAGTATGATCAGGTATAAATATTTCGGGTAATTACAGTACAGTATCGCAAATTATCGCCTGATCGCGTGTCATCGCCAGAATCATGGGTCATGAACGGTACTCCTTACTTCTCTCATTATGAACGGAATATTCGTGGATATTGTATCTCATGTGAGGTTTCTGTGAGGAAAAAGGAGATCGCCACGTATAGTCTTACGTGCTGGCTGATAATAATCAGTTTTTTCATGGTGCTTGCCAGGAGCATGAACCTGGAGATTCTATTTGTTCTCTGGCTGATCGGAATCCTGATCGTTGCAGAATTGATCGCATCCCGGTATTCAAAAAACAGGTATGATCATCGTCTTTCAGTATTCATTGCTTTGGGAATATTTCTCTTCGGCTGCATAGTAATCAGGAAGATCCAGGTGATCCTGAGCCAATGAAAAGGGTATTAGGGTATGGGATTTTTTCCCTCCTGGTGGTTTCAGCCGGATTCCTTCTGATATCAACAGGGGTGGATCCGATCATCTATACGCCGGCATTCGAACCGAAAGAGACCTCTTATCATACCGATATCGGGGTCATGAAGGAGATCTCGATGAACAGCTCTGAAGATCTTCTGCCGGTAATGCAGGACCTCCTTGATTTCAGTGGGACCATTGCGATCACGATCCGGAAAAAAGATCTGGAGACTGCCGGAGAAGACCTGGCCCGATATCAGAAGCGGTACCAGGATCTCAATAATCTCATCCTGAAACTGGATATGAACCAGAGCGAAGTGGCAGAATTTACCCGCAATGCTAAGCAGCAAAATGAGATCCTGAAGGAATTCATCAATTCTTCTGAATCGCTGGAGTCGCTTCAGAAACTTGAAGTACAGTACCGTGCAGGGGACAACATCGACTCCCTGACCACTGTGAAACTCCAGGGAAAAGCTCTGGAGCGCAAGCTCCGGTCACTGCGCAGCGAATACGATCAGGTATCAGACCGGATTTCCGGTCAGGCATCATCCAAAGGTCTTGATAGCCAGAAGGTCTACGAGGGAAAGGAGGCTATCTACAATTTTACCCGCGAAGTAGCGGCCGATCAGGAGGATCGTGATAGCAGATATGATAATTCTGATCTCACCAGACCGGCAGTCTCGCTTCTCGTTGAGCCTTCCATCGCAGAGTATCGTGAATCATTCGACATTTTTGGGTTCATCTCTGGTGAAAACACCTCATTTCAGTCGGTCTGGATCGTGATGGATGGATATTCCGTGATGGAAGTGAAGACCGATGACACCGGGCTGTACCGGACATCCTACGAGATTGGCAGGATTTCTGGAGGTGATCATACCATTATGACATATAGGGAAGGAACCTGGTCAGAACCTGTCATGGTCACGATCCCAGTCACGAATACTTCGATCACGCTGGGAGCGAGGGCACAGAAGGATCGGCAGGTGGTGAATCTGACTGGTATCCTTTCAGCCCGGGAGCCGGTAAAAGAGGCACCGGTCAGGGTGCTGGTGAACAACGAGACCTGGAATACCACGATCACCGATGGGGAAGGGAGGTACTTCACCTCCCTTTCTCTTCCAGCCGGGACTTTTTCGGTCAGCACCATCTTTGACAACTCTTCATTTCCGCTCAATGGTTCGGCAAGCACTGTGTTTGAGATATCTTCCAGTGGAACTTCGATAACTTCCATCGTCCAATCGGGAAAATATCCCCCCGATTACCGATGGATTTCCCTCCTCTTCATCCCCCTCTTTGCACTGGCTGCCTGGTGGTATGTCAGAAGAAACAGGAATCTGAAAGAAATACCGTATCCGGAGGATCGATCGCAGATTGGATCTGCGGTGGGCATTCACTCTCCTGGTGACCGGGTATCCGGAGAAAATGCACCCGGTTGCGGGGTCACACCCGAAGGAGAAGTATCCTCTCCCGTGACGGTCAGCGATTCTGCCCATCTCCTGTATCAGGGATTTATCACCCGGATACATTCCGAGATCCATGCTTCTCATCCCCTCACTCTGACTCCGCGTGAACTGGAAGCCCGGTTTTCACAGCATCCTCTTGGAGAGAGCATCAGGGTAGTAATCAGGCTGTATGAGCGGATCCGGTATGGAGGGGCTGATACCCGGGAGGAACTTGACGGATTTGTGGCTGCACTGAAAGATATTGAGATCGGGGGACCGGAGGGGAGAAATGAGGACTAATCTTGCCGTTGCTGGCATCATTGCGGTAGTAACCCTGCTTGTGGTTGGGATTCACCTGGTAAGTGATACTGAAGAGTTCAGCAGGGATAATCATGGCTGGAATGGGACTTCTGAATTCTTTTCAGATCTCAATCCTCACCAATCTGCTGACATCATGCAGATCACTGATCTGCCGGAAGCAGAAAATGCAACCCTCCTGCTGATTGCTCCGTCAGGCATGTATCCTGCAGCAGATATTGAGGAGATTCGTGCATTTACCGAGGCCGGCAATACCCTGGTGATCG